>JAYZAC010000146.1:0-4806 GCA_036339875.1 bacterium
CCGTCTATAACCAAGTCTACCTTTGATCCGTAATAATCTCTCAGATAATAGGCTTCAGCACCAGAAATATTACTTTCTGGATCCCCTGCTCCTGCGAAAAATAAAGGATTACCCAATTCTTGAACTATTTGAGAACAAATTGCACTGTTAGGGATTCTAATTCCAATCTCTCTACGCTTAGAATGAAGTGATTTAGGAACCTCTTTTGTAGCAGGTAAAATCCAAGTGTATGGGCCAGGCAATAATCGCTTCATATTGCGATAGGCCATATCGTTTATAAAAGCATACCTTGAAATATCAGTTATATCTTTACAGACGATACTTAACTTTTTAGTCTTTCCATACTGCTTAATCCGATAGATGCGATCCAGAGCTTTTTTAGAGAAAATTGAACACCCTAAACCATAGGATGTATCACTAGGGTAGACAATTACTCCGTCTTGACGTAAGACTTCAACAACTCGATTAATTAACCGATTTTGAGGATGATCAGGGTGTATTTCTAAAATCACTTCTAATTCCTTGTACAATCATAAGGTTTTTCGTCTTTTTTTGTTGAATTGTGTATGCTTTTAACGAACAAATTAGCTCGAATTCTCTGACTCTAGCATTTCACGAAGCTCGTTGGAGTTACCATTTAGGCCCATCATCCGAGAAATTTCATCACGAACTTCTCCATCCAATAGTAAATCAACCGAAGTACTAGTTCGCTCATCCTGAGTATATTTCTGTACCCTGAAATGTTTATCTCCGCGTACCGCAACTTGTGGTAAATGAGTTATAACAAGAATATTTTGATCATGCTCATTAGCAATTTCAGCCAACATTTCGGCTACAGTATGAGCTGTTTCGCCACCTATTCCCGAATCAATTTCATCAAAAACAAAAGTTTGAGCTGAGTGCACTCTTGAGAAAGTACGCTTCAAGGCTAACATTGTTCGGCTAATCTCGCCTCCAGATGCGACTTTAGATAGTGGTAGAGGCGGCTGACCTTTATTGGCTGACAAGTAAAACTGACAGTCTTTTGGGCTTCTTAAACTTAACAACCTGACAGCGTTATTTGACTGTATTTGTATAGCTGAGGCTGAATCTTCAAAATTTACATGAAAGCAAGCATCTTTCATTTTAAGTCTAGAAAGCTGCCTCTGTACCTCGGCCCCTAACTCCATCGCTGCGGTCGCCAAATGATCTTGTAATTCATCGGCTATTAGCAATAATTCGGAGCCCAATAAATCTAGATCACTATCAAGGTTTTCAATCTGCTTCTGCTCTTCTTGCAAGCTGAACAATATATCCGCTGCTTTCTCTTCATAAGCAAGCACTTCTGCAATAGTCGATCCATATTTACGTTTAAGCTTTTCCAGACTTGCTAAACGAGCTTCGGTATCAAAGAGCTCCTGAGGTGTAAGGTTGTCTAACTCGCTTTCAAAAGTTGCTAATTGTTGTCTCAATTCCTCTATCTGTAAATTAATAGCCTTGATATCATCCAAACGCGCCTCTAACTGCGTATCAAGATTTGCGATGACTTCAATCTTCTTTTCTAATAATAGAAATTCCCTGAAAGCGGAGTGATCACCAGCAGGGTCTAGTGAATTACGACAATTCTCTAATCCGCCATGTATCTCTCCTCGATGCACCAAACGCTTGTGTAAATCTCCCAATTGACGGTCTTCGTCCAACTCGGGCCTTACCTCCTCAATTTCCTTCAACTCTGATTCTAATCTTGCTATCTCTCTAGTTAGCTCCTGAGTTCTTTGTTCCGCAGATTGCTGCCTCATTTGTAAAGACTTAAAATCCTTTATTTTCAAACGATAGGTTTCAAGTGACAACTTGACTGAATCCGAACAGTAGCTTTCCAGAAATTTGAAGTGATTTTTGGAGTCTAGTAACTGCCCAGTTTGATGTTGAGAATGAATATCAACTAAAAAGGGACCTAACTTCTTTAAATCTTGAACTCGGAGTAAGTTTCCATTCAAGCTACATCTGTTTCTACCACCGGGATGTATAGTCCTTCTTAATACCCATTCATCAGGGTCAAAATCAAGACCCAAATCATCCAGCACTTCTTTCAATTTAGAACTCTTTTTTGGTGTAAAGATAGCCTCTACCGTTACATCAAATGTTTCATCTCTTGCACTACCAGTCAAAAATTTTGAACCGCATAGTAAACCTAAAGCCTGTAATAAAATTGTCTTACCTGCTCCGGTCTCACCAGTTAAAACATTAAATTTTTCTCCAAGGGAAATTTGTAAATGTTCAATCAGTGCAAAATTTTTAACTCTCAATTCTAATAGCATAGTTCCTCCGACGGAATTACGCCAAAGTACATCAAAAATGGCTCATTGAATAGAACCTTTGTAATCATTTAAAGAAAATTATTGAATCTCTGGACTAATTTGCGATTGTAGAGCACTCAGTAAAGCCTTGGTATTCGACTTCTCAATCCTTGGAAAAACCAATTCATAACCTTCATCCAAAGTGATAGCTATATGATGAAAAAAATCTTCACTCACCAAGTTAACTTTTCTAACTAATTGGAGAGGAAATTTGACAAATTCAGCACGCCTGTAAGCTAAGGTATATCGTAGAAATAAAAATACATTGGTACTTGAAACAAGCAGCATTAAATATTTAGGGGCTGCGATAGATGTAATCAAGTTTGAAACGTAATCATTTCTGGACTCTCTAAGTAGCATCGAATTAATCATACTTAACTGAACAAAATTTTCGTAATTAACCCCATCTAAAGATTTAATTCCCTTTAAAAAAGGCTTATATGTTGGGGAAAAGTAGCACAGTCCACATGCTTGAATATCGAATTGTTCATCTCCTAACATATTCGTCAACATTTCTTGTGTATCCATTCGCAAAGCGCTAAGCATTGGTAATTTTTCTCCAAAACGCCCACCCCAATTACCAGATTTCTTAAAATCCTGAGTTCGCTTTTGCAATTCACGATTCAGCTCATGAATTGTATTCTCAGAATCATACTTTAACTTATATCGTGAAATACCTAGATCCGAAATAAAATAAGTCCTGCTATCATCGACATCTTTAGCATGCATTATCTCAGCGAGGTTTTGATCATTAAGCTTCATTCCCTTATAAGACCCTAGAGCAATCTTAGCTATACATTTAATTTGAAAATCATCGTCCTTTTCAGCTAAACGTAGAACTGTATAGTGCTCTTGAGTAAGCTCTTTCTTCATCTGATCTATCATTAATAGCTTGATTTCTGAACTTGCTTTCAAAAAGCTTTCTACATCAATTTTATCGAAAGTTTGAGGAGATAAGTTATCGGGTATAAAACCTTCAAAATCTACTTCTGTTAATTCGGTCGATAATCTTTCTTCCACCACATCTGAATCACTCGATGGAGCAAAGAAACTACTCTGCTGAGAATCAAAAAAATCTATCCTATGGTGAAGTTTCTTTCGTAATAAACCCTTAGAATCATCACTTTCTTCAAGCATTAAAATATGCTCTCTTATGTTACTTATGATCTGCTCGTGCTTTGTACTCTCTGCTAATTCAACAAGAATTTTAAGTGACTCTTCAGAGCCTATCTCAGTAATAGCGAAAAAAGCGGACTGCTGCGCCATAAAGTCCTCAGATTCAATCATCTTCCTTAAAGGAGACAAAACATCCACATAAGCTAAATCTTTCAATGCAATGATTGCATTCGCACGAGCGCGGTTGTTACTATCGTCTAAATTTAATAGGATTTCGGGTAAAAGCTTAGGATCATCGAAGCGACCCAAAGCTTCAATAGCATTGGCTCTTAATCTTGGCACACTGCTCGATAGAAAATTCTTCAGTAGAGGAACTGCAGATTCTTGTTTAACCTGTCCTAAACCTAATATTAAAGATGCAATAACATAGTTATCCTCTTCAACTACTAACCTTTCTTCAAGTTCTTTATATCTGTCTCGAATTCGCCCCTGAACAATACGATTAATTTCTATCAAACGAGTTCTTGAATCTTTTGCTGCAAGTGAATGGGAATCCTCTGGAAAAATTGGATTAGCCTCAATAATTTGCAAGTAATCCAATATAGATTCCTCCTGATCAATTGATTCGAATCTATCTAATAAAATGTTTGCTTCCACCACACCGTTCTCGGCTAGTTTTTGTAGAGATTTGTAGGCCATTTTTTTTACAGCATCATTTTTATCCACCAAGAGTACACTCAGTATTTCTAAAACTTCTACACTCTTGTACTCTCCAATTGCATACGCAGCAGAACTTCTCATCCAAATTTCTTTGGACTTAACCATTTCCTTGACCGAGTCAAAAACGATCTTTCTACCTTGCAACTTTAATGCTCTGATTGCGTTAGCTCGAATCCTATTATCTTCATCACCTAACGCTCGAATTAAATAGGGCAAAACTTTTCTAACCCCTAAAAAGCCAAGACTTTCGATTACAGAAGCTCTCACTCGACTATCGAGATGTTCTATAAAATTTAATAAAACTTCAACATCAGATGATGATCCGACCTTTCCTAGAGCAATCAAATTTGTTGCTAATCTGTAATTGTCAGAAGATTTTTGACTAAGCTGTTGTAGCAAATATTTGCGACATTCTGATGGGTATTTTGATTGAACTGTATTTAGAATATTTGTATAAATTTCTACATTCTCCGAATCATCTAGTAAAATAATTAATTCACTAAAAGATTGTGATTCAAAATGAAATTTAACTTCTTCCTTGAAGCGTTTATTTAGATGGTATAAACCTTTCCGAGCCAAAAATCTAATTTGTACCTCAGAATCCTCCGCTGCGATAGATTTCAAAATAGGAATA
>JAYZAC010000147.1:0-29791 GCA_036339875.1 bacterium
TATGCCGCTCAAACAAGAATTAGTCAGAACCTCAATCATTTTCAATCGAGCAGCATTTCTATTTTTTCCCCATACCGTTAATTTAGCAATCATAGGATCATAGAAAAGTGGTATTTCTAAACCATCGCGCAAGTATGAGTCCACTCTGACGTTATGATCGGAAGCAAATTTAACGGTATCAATTATTCCAGGGGAAGGAGCAAAATTTCGAAGAGGGTCCTCAGCATAAATTCTACATTCAATGGCGGCACCTTCAGACTGCTTTGCTTCTATTTGTAATTTATGTCCAAAAGCTGCTTCAATTTGAAGTTTAACTAGATCAACATCCCAAGTCATTTCGGTAACAGAATGTTCGACTTGAAGTCTGGTATTCATTTCTAAAAAGAAGTACTGACCATCAGTAGTTTGTAAAAACTCAAAAGTACCCAATGAATCGTATTCTAATTCCTTACAAACATTCACTAGCTTAGCTAAGAGTTCATTGGCTTCTTCATTTTTGACCACAAGTGAAGGACTTTCTTCAATTACTTTCTGATGCCTACGTTGAACAGAACATTCTCGATGACCGAAATGCCAAGCTTGGCCATGTTTATCGCCCAGTATTTGAAATTCAATATGATGTCCCTTTTCTACGTATTTTTCGATAAATACAGTAGACTTTCCAAAAGAACGCTGCGCCTCAGATTTACAAATTTCTAAACTTGACGCTAGCTCATCTTCGGAGCTCACAATGCGCATTCCTTTTCCGCCACCGCCACCAGCGGCCTTAATGATAATAGGAAATCCAATTTCAGAAACTAAATCAGTGATCTCGTCCGTATCCTCTACGGGGTCTACTGTACCCGGTAAGAGAGGAATTTCAAATTTCTGCATGATTCGTCTAGCAGCTACTTTATCTCCAAATAAATCAATTAAATCTGGATTGGGGCCTATCCAAATTAAGCCCGCATCAATAACTTTTTTTGCAAATTCTGAATTTTCAGCTAAAAATCCATACCCTGGGTGAATCGCAATACAATTAGCATTATGTGCTATTTCAATAATTAAATCCTGACGTAAGTAGGATTCTGCTGAAGGACCTGCACCAACTCGATAAGCTTCATCAGCAAGCCTGACATGTTCACTTCCTCGGTCGGCATCCGAAAAAATAATGACCGATTTCATACCCATACTTCTCAAGGTATTCTGAATACGAATGGCGCATTCTCCTCGATTTGCTATTAATACTTTCGATATATCCATAAAGCTTTCTCGTCTCAGTTATAAGGGTATATTACCGTGCTTACGCTTTGGTCGATCTTCCGTTTTCGTAGCTAATAAATCTAAGCCATCAATTATCCTATTTCTAGTATCAGAAGGGTCTATCACCTCATCAATATAGCCTTTATCACTAGCTAGATATGGATTTGCAAACTGATCTTCATAGATTTCTATGAATCTTTCTCTTAGATCGGGATCCTTTTTAATATCGTTACGATATAAAATGTTAACAGCCCCTTTAGCTCCCATTACTGCTATTTCTGCATTAGGAAAAGCAAAGTTTAGATCAGCTCGAATATGTTTACTGGCCATCACATCGTAAGCACCACCATATGCCTTGCGAGTAATCACTGTAATAATGGGTACAGTGGCCTCCGAATAAGCGTACAACAACTTAGCTCCGTTGTTTATGATACCGCCGTGCTCCTGCTCAACGCCCGGTAAAAAACCTGGGACATCTACGAAGCTAATAATAGGAATGTTAAAACAATCGCAAAACCTAACAAATCTTGCCGCTTTTTTACTTGCATCATTGTCTAGAACTCCAGCCAACTCTAAAGGATTATTCCCTACTACTCCAATAGAATGTCCGTCAATGCGTGCAAATCCTACAACGATATTGGGTGCATAATATTCTTGTGATTGAATAAACTCTCCTCCATCCACTACTTCTCGTATGAGCTCCACCATGTCGTATGGCTTATTGGGATTCTCTGGTACTAACTTACGCAATGAAGGAGTTTCTCGGTAACCCTTATCTCTTGGATTCACTTTTCGGGGAGGTTTATCCCTCCAATTTGATGGCATAAACGATAGTAGATGTTTAGTATGAGCAATAGCTTCTTCTTCCCCTGAATGTCGAAAGTGAGCTACTCCAGACTTAGAAGTATGTGCCACAGCACCTCCTAAATCCTGCTGATTGATTATTTCATTAGTTACTTCTCGAATTACGTCTGGACCGGTGACAAACATATAAGAAGTTTCGTCCACCATCGAAATAAAATCCGTGATTGCCGGAGAATATACTGCACCGCCAGCACATGGACCCATTACTAATGAAATCTGTGGGATAACTCCGCTTGCCTGAACATTACGCCAAAATATTTCTGCATAACCTCCAAGAGAATCAACTCCCTCTTGAATCCGTGCCCCCCCACTATCATTAATTCCAACTACAGGCACCCCTAATTTAACAGCCATATCCATTACCTTACATATTTTGCCTGAATTAGCGAGACTTAGTGATCCTCCAAAAACTGTAAAATCTTGAGAAAATGCCATTACACGACGACCATTAACTGTTCCAGTACCTGCTATTAAACCGTCTCCTAGAAACTTTTGATTCTGCATATCAAATTCTGTGCAGTTGTGTGTCACGAATTTATCAAATTCTTGAAATGATCCAGGGTCAAATAAGAGGTCTATTCGTTCACGAGCAGTTCTTTTTCCTTTTTCTTTTTGTCTCGCTTTACGCTCAACTCCACCACCCTCTTCAGCCTCTTGATTCATATCGCGGAGTTTTTGTAGATGTTTATCCATAAACAGTCTTCCATTTCAGTAATATTGCAGGAGGTTACAGTAATATCCTTAGTATACTTAAAACAGTTCCCAAGGGCCAAGTTTAGTAGAGTTATAAAAGACGCATTAAGTTGTACTTATCAGTTAGAACAATATTGTCTTTATTTGCTAATTCTTTAGCCTCATCAGTAAAATTCCCGGCACACAAAAAATGTGCCCTGGAGGCTTCCATACGATCACGTTTATCGATAATATCAGCCATCGCAATTGCACCGATCACTGCAGCGGGTTTGTAAAAATATACTAACCAACGCATATCATCTTTATCTACGGCAAGGAAAAGCGCCTCATTCCTATTATCTGCCAAATTTTTATCTGCTACTAAACCTAGTTTTTTACAAATACGGTTGCAAGACTGAACAAAAACCTCATAGGGTGATGTACTAAAATCAAGAGGTGTTTTAGGACTGTAAAAATCAAATCTGGCTGCAAGTCTTTCATTATCTCGGATAGTCTGTACTAGTTTTCTTTGAGCTAATTCTTCAAGTTTTCCCAATACAAGAATAGGTAAATGATTTGGAAAAAAAATATCGATATTCAAATCTTTTTTTATCTCATGGTTAAAATGTCCTCCCCACTTATACTTTTCATAAATAGCAACGACATCGTGTAGTTCTTCACTGATCAAAAGTTCTTTAGAGATAACTTTTAAAATTTGATCACAGCTTTTGTAGTATGCATCAATTCTACAAAGCTCCTGAAAGGCATATTTTGCCTCACTAAAATCATCCTTTAACAAATAGGCACCACCTAGGTGATAAAGAAACTCTTTTTTTTCATCGAAATATATGTCAGTAAGATTAGCACCACGGTTGAAATATCCTACCAAGCGGTCGAGATCCTCTGAAGTTAACTCAGCTTTTTGTAGAACCTCATAACCTTTGAAAAATAAAATATCTTTAAGATATATAGGACTCTCTTCATTTAGTATCTGACCAAAATAGTTTGAAGCCTCTTCCATAGAATTGTTGTCATAACTTATTTTACCCAATAAAAATTTTGCATTAACTGAAAACTCAGGTTCATGCTCAACTTTTCTTAGTGGAATAAATGCTTCATCACGTTCATTCATAGCAATGAGGCATAGAGCTTTATAGTAATGACATCTGGGCTGATCTGATTTAAAGGCTACGGACTCATCGAAGTAAACAATTGCCTCCGCGTATCGCCTCTGAACCATATAAAGCTCACCCAGATAATAAAATAATCTACTTGTTTTATATCCTGTTCTAATTAAAAGTAAAAAATTCTCCCAACTATCCTTATAGCGCCCACTAGCATATTGAATTTCAGCCATACGCATTAAACTATCTAGACCTAATTTATCAAAGGGGTCAGCTAATGCGATCTGTAAGCTTTTCAAATAATAAACAGATTTATCCATCATTCCCTGAGATTCATAAAGCTTACTGAGTTCAATTAATGAATGAGCATGAAGTGGATCATTATTAATTGCCTTCAGAAAAAACTCCTCAGCACCCGATGGGTTGCGCTTACTCAATGCTTCAATACCCTTTTTATATTGCTCCTGAGCAGGATTATTGGACATGACTGCATAAACAACGTAGATGATTGGGAGCAGTGCTAGTAAAACGGGATCCATATGAGTTTTCCTAATTTTTTTGAAGACTATAGTATAAACTTAACTAAGGGCTTACAAGATTACTGCCGTCCTCAAATTCATCATCATTCGCTGTAGCTAACCGAATTTTATTTTCAGCATCTTTTAGCCTTAAAGCGCAATGATCATGAAGCTTTTTACCTCTTTCGAATGCTGCTACGGCATCTTTGAGCTTGATATTTCGATCCTCTAGTGAGGATACAATTTCTTCCAACTCTTCGAGGGCCTCCTCGAATTCCATCTTATCTACAACTTTAGCTTTCATTTTTATTCTCCATTTCCTTTGAAACTATCTTTGCTGATAGTTCTCCATCTTGCATCAGCAATCGAATATTATCCCCTGTTGATAATTCATCTAAACAAACAGCAATTCGATCATCCTTTTTGACCATGGCATATCCCTTTGACAAAATCTGCTTAGGGTCACTTAGTGTTAATTCATTCATTAACAATTTTAATTGGTCATTCTTGTAACGCAAAAGATCTGTACTTAGCGTTTTAAGACGGACGTCAGAATCATTTAATCTTTTCTGAACAATATCAATTTTTGAAAGTGTAGTCCTCGCAATACGGGATAATTTGACAGAATCTAAACGCATGGACGAGTTCTGACATAAACTATTAATTGCTCGACCAAGGATATGACGGATTGGTGTGAAACGTTTAAAGTTTTGAAATCTGCTGGTAAGCTGAATTTCTATACCACTTTTTAGGCCTAATGAAGTGTAATCAAGATCTTGATGATAACGTTCAAGATAATGATTTAATTTTCTTGCTAGGACCTGCAAAGAGGACTTCTCAAGATTCTGTTTTTCGAAATTAAATAGAGTGGAAAGTTCCTGTCGCATGCGAACCAATCTCTCCTGTAAATACAAGCGCCATGATTCAATTTCAGGAACGGCTAACTCTGCAGCAACGCTCGGAGTTGCTGCCCTAACATCCGACACAAAATCAGCAAGAGTAAAGTCCGTTTCGTGGCCAACAGCAGAAATTACCGGCACTCTACTCTCGTAAATTGCTTCTACCACAGCATCCTCATTGAAAGCCCATAGATCTTCTAACGAGCCCCCACCTCGACCGATTATAATTAGGTCTAAATCATCTCTATGACCTATTCTCTTTAATGATGAAGCTATTTCTAATTCAGCACCCGGACCCTGAACTTTTACTGGATAAATATCTAACTTCAAACCTATTGAACAACGGCGATTGATTACCCGGAGCATATCTTGAATAACTGCTCCTGTAGGTGAGGTTATAATGGCTATATTTTGTGGAAACTCAGGTAATTTGCGCTTTCGATCCTCACTAAAATAACCCAGCTTTTCAAACTTCAGCTTACGCCGCTCAAATTCTAAATGAAGGTTACCCAGTCCTGCTGGATAAATACTGGTAACACTTAACTGATAAGCACCGCGAGGTTCATAGACGCGTAATGAACCTCCCAAAACTACTTGCATACCATTATCTAGCGGAAGTTTTATTCTTGCAGCCGCGGAACGCCAGAGTACACATGAGAGACTTGCATGCCTATCTTTCAAACTGAAGTATATATGACCAGAACTTTGACGAGATAAATTGGAAACCTCTCCCATCACCTGAACTGTGGGAAATCTCGACTCCAATTGAATTTTAATAAAACGGGTCAATTCCATTACGGATAAAACACCCGACTCTTTGTTACCTATCTTGGATTGAGTTTGACTTTCGATATTAGAAAAAGATTTCACTGGCGACATAAAGTCTATTCTGACAGTTTTCAATGTTTTTGCAAAGAAAATGTAAGCTTCGATTCACGGTAACATTAATTTACCTTCATTAACTTGAACTACCCAGGCAGTCCGATATGTGAGATAATGTATCAATGGAAGTACTGGTAGTACTGACATATTTCGTATCTATTTGCTACAACCTAGCACTCAATTTTTCTCAATTCAATCGCATCAATTCGTGCGCTAGTTTCGAGGATTATAGTGCCGCCCGTCACAAAAAAGACTACATCCCTAACGGCGAATTACTTAGTTCCCTCTATATTATAGCTTTTGTTGGATTCACCCCGATGCTTTTCACCAAAATGAGTGCATTTAATAAATTCTTGGTGGTTGCTTATATGCTATATCTTACTCATCGATTCTGCGCTTCTTTCCTCAAAGCTGTCGGAATTAGACGCAATCTTGATATCGAAGAAGACTTTCCCGGCCTAAAGCAAGAGCTTTCGATTATGGATGAGATGCTCAACGTCAAAGCTTTACTGCTTTTAGAACCTATGTTTTATGTAGTCCTTGAGGGAACATTCTTACTGATATCTATATTCATCTATTTTTTCTAAAAAATATTCACATCAATAGTGAATTGAGCCAAATAAAAAAAAATCGCACCCCCAAATTATGGAGATGCGACTAATATCTATTAGGACAATAACGTCCCTACCGTTAACTATTCACTAATAGCAGTTACTACACCAGCACCAACTGTACGACCACCTTCGCGAATCGCAAATCGAAGCTCAGTTTCCATAGCAACGGGCGTATGCAAAGTAACATCCATTTCGATGTTATCACCAGGCATTACCATTTCTACGTTCGCTGGCAATTGAATATCACCTGTAACGTCAGTAGTTCTAAAGTAGAATTGAGGACGATAACCCTTGAAAAATGGAGTGTGTCTTCCACCCTCTTCCTTGGAAAGGATATAAGCCTTACAAGAGAATTTCTGGTGAGGAGTTACCGATCCAGGCTTACAAAGAACTTGTCCGCGCTCGATATTATCTTTATCAACACCACGAAGCAAAAGGCCCACATTATCACCGGCGCGACCTTCGTCAAGTAGCTTTCGGAACATTTCTACTCCCGTACAAGTTGTGGTTTGAGTTTCAGTACCCATTCCAACGATTTCTAATGCATCACCAACTTTGACGATACCACGTTCCACACGGCCTGTAGCAACAGTACCACGACCAGTAATCGAGAAAACATCTTCGACAGGCATCAAGAAGTCCTTATCAATATCTCGCTCTGGTTCAGGGATGTACTCATCAACAGCCGCCATTAACTTTGCAACTGAATCTTCACCGATTTCAGATGTATCACCTTCGAGAGCTTTTAGAGCTGAACCGCTGATAACTGGAATATCATCCCCAGGGAACTCGTATGAACTCAATAGTTCTCTAACTTCCATTTCAACTAGCTCCATTAACTCTGGATCATCAACTTGATCAGCCTTATTCAAGTAAACAACAATAAAAGGTACGTTTACCTGACGAGCCAGCAGAATGTGCTCTCGAGTTTGAGGCATAGGACCGTCCGCCGCAGAAACAACCAAAATAGCTCCGTCCATCTGCGCAGCACCT
Source organism: bacterium (assembly GCA_036339875.1). Classification (GTDB taxonomy): domain Bacteria; phylum Muiribacteriota; class UBA6191; order UBA6191; family UBA6191; genus JAYZAC01. The sequence goes on from JAYZAC010000147.1 coordinate 7,809, forward strand.
GTAATCATGTTTTTGACATAGTCAGCGTGACCAGGACAATCAACGTGAGCATAGTGCCTATTCTCAGTCTCATACTCCACGTGGGAAGTATTAATGGTTATACCGCGAGCCTTTTCTTCAGGGGCATTATCAATCTGATCATAAGCGCGTAATTCGGCGCCGCCCGCTTTGGCTAGTACAGCTGTGATAGCAGCAGTTAATGTAGTCTTACCGTGGTCAACGTGACCAATTGTACCCACATTCAAGTGGGGTTTATTTCTTTCAAATTTCTCTTTGGCCATGGTTCCTCCAAAACAAACCTTTACAGAAAGCCTTTACTTCGTGTTCTTATCACAAATACAATACATCAAGCCCACAATGGGAATTGAACCCATGACCTCACCCTTACCAAGGGTGTGCTCTACCTCTGAGCCATGTGGGCGTTAGCGTAAAAACCTGCTCATATGAACAGGCTTTCAAACAATAAACATGGGGAGAGAAGGATTCGAACCTTCGTAGGAATAATCCGACGGATTTACAGTCCGTTGCCATTGGCCACTAGGCGACCTCCCCGATTGAGCTTGAAATACTACCTCCCAGAGCTAGTACTGTCAAAGACTTTTTTTTCGCGCTTCAGACTGGCTCTGATATGGCATAAATACTAGATCTGAGCTTCAACCGACATTAATGAAATATTTCCAACTATTTTAAGTCTTAGAATCGTCAGTTGACGAGCTACTTGAACCCTTCGTCGTATCACTTGATGAATCGCTGTTCGATCCACCCGTAGAATCGTCACTTTTAATTGCAGACGAAGAATTCTCATCAGATTTCTTTGACTTTGTCGATGAATCGCTTGCTGCTTCTTTTTCATTTTTGGCAGCAGCTTCATAATCAGAGCCTCGATATTCCGTACTATAAAAACCGTCACCCTTGAAAATCATACCAGCAGGAAAAATTTTCCGTCGAAGTGCTTCTGCACCACATTGAGGACACTTGGTAAGAGGGTCTGCCTTAATGCTCTGCATTACTTCGGTTTCAAAGTGGCAGTTTTGGCACTGATATTCATAAAATGGCATATTTTCTCCGATATTGAGGGCCTGATAAATAGCACAGTCTCGAGATAACTATCAAGGGTTAATTAAAAAAGTCCCTACTAAAGCTGACTTTGAACCTGCTTAGCAAGCTTCAACCAATCATCACGAGATAAGGCTCCTGATCCTCCGGTGTACCTTAACTGCTCTTCCAATTGTAGATTATCTAGTATCTTAGACTGCAATTCAGATGATATTTTTGAACGCTTCAGGATAATTTGAAGTTCTTGCGGTGTAACCTCGCGAGCTTGCAGCTTCAATTTACGAAGCAAAAATGAACTGATTACCTGTCCACCTACTTTTGCCTGATCTAATTCTTTAAGCAAAATCTGATAAGCCCCATGATAAGCCGTCTCTAGAGGATCGCTATTTCTAGCTAACCACCAATTTCTAATAACCTGAACTAATATCGTAATGAGAATAGTGACCATGATGAAAAAAATCCAACTACGACGACTAAGAGGTCGATCGTCACCTTCCGTATATTGAGTCAGAATAGGGAGTATATCCTTGCGCAAACGTTTAATTTTTTGCTTTTCTATTTTGTTTATATCAGTCGTTTTATCAGAGCTGACGAAAACCATTTGTTCCTTCTGACCAGGATCAACACTAATTATTAGTTTTTTAGCCTCGGTGGATTCATAAATTCCTTTTTCTGGATTAAAAGATGTGATTCGGAAAGGACCTAATTCCAATTTCCCAGATTGCTGAGGAACTAAGGCATATTTGTAAGTCTTGATACCACCAAGAAGACCATTAACTGTGCGTTTTTTTTGTATTTGAGCCTGACCGTCAGCATACACCTTAAAGCCCGAGATATCTAAAGATGGTGCCTGCCAATCTTGTAAATTACCTACTCCCGTTAACTTCAATTCTAAGGTCAAATTACCCCCTGCAGATACTTCAGTTTTATCCACTTCATTATCAAGTACAAATTGACCTACCAGACCATCAAACCCAACTGGTCGAGGCTCAGGTAACGGATTGACCTTTATATTCACGGCCTCTGCATAAACTTTTTTCGGAGTTCCTACATTAAAAGGGTCCATTCCAAACATGGAAGAAAAGAGACCACCAGGTCTACGGCCACGATTGGGTATGTTGTAGCTAGCAACTCCAGACGGAAACTCAAATTCACCTTGTTTCACAGTCAGTATGGGAACACTGACTCTTGTGACTAGATACAAACGACCTTCTTTAATTTCCTCGCGGTCCTCTTGCCTAGCCTGGTCCTGTTCAACTATGAAGTCTGTGAACTCTGGAATCGAAAACTTGGGTTGACTGACTCTAATTCCTTGAGCCGGACGCCAAAATTCTAAAATATAGTTAACTTGCTGACCGGAGTAGACTTCCGTCTTATCAAACCAAGCCTTAAAGTCTATGGCATATGGGTTTTCTTGTTTTGCTGCGTTTACATTGACTTCGACAGTCACTTGATTGGAAACTAATTCATTACCCGCAATTTGAACCTGAAAGGGACCAATTGTTAATTTACCTTGTTTCTGTGGTAGCAATTCAAATGTGTAAGTGAATTCTGAAGTTTGTCTACCATTCTCAAAGCGAAAGGAACTTTGAGTCCTTTGTGAAACTACTTTGAAATTTGGAAAATCAGGAGTTCGTAATCTAGGCTGCTCGGGAGAGTCAATAAAGCTCATTTGAAGCTCAACAGGTTCGCCTGGCCTCAATACACCTTTATCTAAACTTAATCGCAAACGAGCTGCTTCAAGGGACGCACACAAGCCTATTAATAGCATTAGTGCCGGCAAAACTTTTTTGAACGCGATCAACTTACCACTCCTTACTTCCAGATGATGGCTGATTACCTAGTTTATACCGAACAAAATCCTTCATCTGCTGTTTGTGATTTTTCTTGAGTCTATTTAGGAATCTTTGGGCTTCCTCTTTAGTCAATCTAACTGGTTTCGCAGTTTTACTCTGACCTGATTTTCTCTGATTTTTAGAATCATTTTGGGCTTTTTCTTCATTGGAATCAGTCTCTTTATTTTGCTGATTCTTCTCAGAGTTATTCTGTTCCTCTTGTTTCTTTCTGGCGTCTGAATTCTGGGATTGCTCTTTCGCTTTACTGTCAGACTTATTACTTTCGCGGTTCTGCTGTTTTTTTTCTTTTTCTGAAGCTGATTTCTCTTGTTTTGATGAATCCTGTTCATCTTGATTCGCTTGAGATCTACTAGATTTATTTTGCTGTTTCTGATTATTCTGATTAGCCTTTCGATCTTTCTGATTCTCTTGGCTTTTTTGATTCTCTTGATTTTTTTGATTCTCTTTATTTTTTTGATTCTGCTTATTCTTATCAGCCATTTCACGTAACTTTTGTCTTACGAATTCAAGATTCTTTTTAGCTTTGATGTGATCCGGAAACTTTTGCAGAGTAGCATTATAGGACTTAATCGACTGTTCCAGTTGACCAAGTCGATATAGACTATTACCCAGATTATAGGATGATGAAATTGCTATCTCCTCGTCAGGTGAGTTAGCTAGATCCATAAAAATCTGTGTCGCACCTTGAAAGTCACCAGATTTATACATTGAGTTAGCTAGATTGTATTTACTTTTAATATCCTCTGGATTATCCAATTCAGCCTGTTGAAACATCTGAGCGGCCCTCTGATAATCTTGCGAATTATAGGCACTCTTTCCCTCTTGAACGCGCTCCTCTTCAGAGCTAGAAAAACCAAAATACTCTAAAACATTTGCCTCAGTATAACTAGGAATTAAAAAAATTAATAATGTAAGCATTCGACTAATACCTAATCCACTATTTTTAGGCAAATATCTAACTAATGTATCAATAAGAATCAGTACGAAACCGAATATAAGAAACCATTGAAACCTTGGTTCATAGCGGCGTTGCCTTGACGACTTGAGATTCTGAGCTTCTAATTTTTTCAAAATTTGGCCTTCATAAATTTGCCTTAGGTCGTCATCCCCAGTTTGTGCCCTAACATAGGCACCTCCAGTTTCCAGAGCAATTTCCTGAAGAATCTCCTCGTTCAGTCTACTGATCACTATATTACCTTGCGAATCCCTTAGATTACCTCTGTCGTTTAGACTCGGAATTGGATGTCCTTCCGGAGATCCAAACCCTAATGTGTAAATTCTAATACCCATCTCTGATGCCTGCTTTGCTGCCTCTAAATATTCGCCAGAATGCTCTTCACCATCCGTAATCAAAATTAAAGCTCTACTCTTTTGACCCGAATTTCTAAAAGCATCCATCGCCGTAAAAATAGCTTGATCGATAGCTGTTCCCTGTTGAGGAATCAGATCTGTATCCAATAAATCTAGGAATATTTGAAAAGCTCCATAATCAAGGGTTAGAGGACACTGAAGGTAACTTGTTCCAGCGAAGGCTATTAAGCCTATTCGATCACCCTCAATAAGACTTAGTAAATCGAGAATCTTTCGCTTAGCGTTGATCAAACGATTCGGTTCGGAGTCCTTGGCTAGCATACTTTGACTAACATCCACAGCAACCATCACATCAACACCTTTTCGTTGAATCTCCTCCCAATGAAAACCCCATTTGGGATTTAATAAACTAAAACTAATACTTAACATTGCAATTATCATTACAATCAAAGAAGTCCAGCGCTGCCGAGACTTCAAATCGTTCAAGAGTAATGCTTCATTTCGTTCGTGAATCATTAATTCAATTGCCCGCTTACGCCTCCAAAGTGTTACCCCCATGAAACCCGAAAACAAAACTGCAATGACAAAGTAAAACCAATTTTGTGGATCACCTAGTCGTGTATTGAATAAAAATTCAACCTCAGTCATGGTGTTCTCCTAAATACCGTCATCTCGAGAAGTTTTTCTAGACCAAGCAAAAGCAAACCCGGAATAACAAACCAATGAAATAACTCACGAAACTCCATATGTTCTTTAATTTTAGATTTAGTTTTTTCTAAACCATCAATTTCTTCATAAATCTGCTGTAATTGCTCCGTATCTTGCGCTCGATAATATTTACCACCTGTTTCTGTAGCTATTTTCCTCAAAAGATCTTCATTCAGGTCTGACTTAACATATTGATAGCGTGGGCCAAAAATTGTTTGAACTAAAAAAGGTACTTCACCCTTACTCCCAACACCAATTGTGTAGACCTTTATTCCAAATGTTGCTGCAATTTCTGCTGCCTGTTCAGGGTCCATGACTCCATGCGTGTTATCACCATCTGTTAATAAGATGATGATCTTAGTTTTAGACTTTAGATTTTTTAGACGATTAATAGCTGTACCTAAAGCATCACCAATCGCAGTATTTTCACCAGCCATTCCAATTTCAAGATTTTTTAGAAAGCTAAGCGTCACCCCATGATCAAGCGTTAGTGGGCATTGAGTAAACGCCATAGTTCCAAAAACCACCATACCCAAACGATCCGAAGTTCTACTTTTCACAAATAATTCCACTACACTCTTCACAGCACTCAAGCGTGTCACACGCTTACCTTCCAGATGAAAATCCTCCCCCTTCATTGAGCCAGAAGTATCAATAGCCAGCATAATATCAACACCGTGGGTTATAACTTCGATACTCTTTCTACCATATTGAAATCTTGCCATTCCCAAAATTAATAAAACCAAACTAGCAAGTCGAAGCCATTTGAGCACAGGATACAACCTTACTCTCCACCCGGGTCTGATTCTCTTCAAATGCCGCAGACTAGGGTAGATCATACTAGGTTGCTTACGGTGATAATCAAAATAAAACCAAATAGGTAGTACAATGAATAATAATAAAAACCATGGGTCTCTAAAATGCAAAAAGCTTTGAGTAAGAGAATTCATTTCAGGCAACTTCATCTCCTTCCTCAAAATTTTCGTACTGATCATCCTCGGACTGCTTTTCAGTAGTCTGCTCTACCAAGTTTTTTAATGCATTCAGAGCAATACTAAGACGATTTTTCCCTCTATAAATATTTGCAAATCTCGCTAAATCCGCCTCGGGAAAAAGTGCTTGAAACTCGTTGTGAATTTTCTCTGGTAAATTTATATTTTTTAGAGCAGGGAGTAACTCCTCCAAAGTACTTTCTTCTGCACTTATACCGAATCGACGATTGAAATAACCCCTACAAATTCTACTCCATGTATCATAAAATTCACGAAAGCTCTCTTGCTCAATCAGAATCTCAAGATTAGAACGATCAAGCTCTAGTTGAACCCATTCCCAAGGTTCGAGCGGAATCTCTAACAACTCATCTCTAGTTGATCTACGATAGATTAAAATAGCTAAACCAATCAGACCAATGGCAGATATCAACCAATAATAGCCCGAATACTGACGATTAAATTTCTGGTCAAGTATTGGATCAATATCTAAAATATCTTGCTCACCCAGCCCTTGCTCTTCTGAAGAGATATCAAGGTATATTTTACCTGATTTAAGTTCTCCACCATCTCGAGTCTTGATTACCGCCTCCGGCAATACATACACACCAGCAAGCTCAGCTCGCAAATCATATTCTCTTGTCTGATAGGCTCTCGAACCAACCTGTTCTATTTCATTTAATCTATCTTGAACTATACTGAGACCCTTTATCTTCGATCCTAATTGTGGAGGAAGCTGTTTCTGTTTATAAACATTCGAGTCGTAATCTATAGAAATACTATATGTAAAGATTTCACCAGGCCTCGGTTGAGAGGGCTCAATTTTACTGATCAACCTTAAGTCAGGAATTTTTGAATTGGAGACTTTTGTGTTCTGACACCCTGACAAGATCGCTGCTGTTATTAAAATCAAAATAAACTTACATTCGTTCATGAAAAATCTTTACCTGTTGATCAGTAATTAACTTTTTGAAGTATTGTTCCTGAATTTGATTTGATCTCTCACTGGTATACTTATTGCGAAGTTCATCCAAAATCTGCTCATAGGAATTGGTACTCGCACTACGTTTATCGATGATCCAGAAATAGTGAGTACCTCTTCTTGACTTAAATGGACCCGTAAATCCCATAGAACTATTCTGTAAAAACTGCCAAATTCCCTCGAAGTTACCTTCGGTCGGCAGATTATCACTGACAACCCACTCAGATAAAACCCCCCTATTTATCTTACTCAACGAGCGAGAAAACTGACTCGCCAGATCTTCAAAATCCTTTCTTGAACTGGGAGGATTTTTCGAGATTTTCTGCAGCACCTGCTGATCACTTTCATAAAGCATTATATGGGCCAAACGGATACCTGCGGGATAATTGTAATCACTTTTATTGGCTTCGTAAAACGATCTGAGCTCTATTTCCGTAGGCTCGTGAGTACTCAGTTCTCGCTTTAAGAATTCTGTGATGCGCATCTCTTCGATAAACCTATCAACTTTTTGCTGAAAATCACTTTCCTCGAGAAGACCTAAAGACTTTCTTTTGAGAATTCGGCGAATTATTAGCTGTACCAAGCCCTCTGACTTTTTTGTTTTGAACTGCGGGTTTTCTAAAATAAATCGATCAAGTTCGGATTGATAAATTTCCTCGTTAGCAAGGCTAGCGATCACTAATTGTGAAGAGCCTGTACCTACTACCTGTTTATTCAAACCACTTTTGGCTTGTAAGTACAGGCTAGCATCTTTTTCTCTTCCCGTTTTGCTAAGGGTATCAAACAACTCTTTCTGATATTTCAATTGCTCTTCTCTAGGGTCATAAGCTTGAATGAAATAAAGTGCTTTGAGTAGTTCACCCAATTGCCCGGACTTTCGCGAATTTCTTCGAATCAACTCCAAAACTAAGAGTTTTTCTTTTTCCACAAGACTCTCTGAAAATAAAGTCCAAAGGACTTGATTAGACTCTTCAAATAATGAAGCGTTGGCGAGAGTGTTCGCAGTCTCAAAATCTTGCTGAAAACTTTTATAAATATTGGAGGTCTGATGTGGATTAGGTGAATGAATATAAAGTCCGTAAAGTGGAAGCACGGATATTAGTACTAACAAACTCAATAGCTGCCCACTGTTATTTTTTTTCTTCACTGTTTTTGTAGACTTTAAGCTTTCCATCAATCTCTGCTCCGAAAAAAGTTGATAAGAGGCTGAGCATAAGATTGATCGGTTCTTATTTCCACTCGATCAATCCCACAATTCTTAAAAAAATCTTCTCTCGCACCAGACTCCCTCGCTGCTAAGATACCTAATGCCTGTCTCACTTTCGAATCAGCAGTATCAACCAGTATTTCTTCACCAGTTTCTGCGTCACGTAAGTTGAGAAGCCCTAAATTTGGCAATTTAGACTCTCTCTGATCCATCAAATTGATACAAATCAAATCATGCCGTCGTGCTACAACTCTCATTAATTTCTCGTAACCATCATTAATAAAATCACTTATTAAAAAAACAACCGCTTTACGACGCACGGCCTTATTGAGATAATCCAAACCAATCTCTAACTTGGTCTCACGCCCTTCTGGGTCAAAAGATAGTACTTCTCGTATAACTCGTAAAACATGAGTTTTACCTTTTTTCGGAGCAATAAACTTCTCCACGCGGTCAGTAAATAAAATTAGCCCGACCTTATCATTATTGTGTATAGCTGAAAGTGCTAATAAAGCACTCAATTCGGCTGCTATCTCATTCTTGGTTTGCCTTTGAGATGAATACTGACCACTGGCAGAAATATCAACTAATAAAATTACGGTTAACTCACGCTCTTCTACAAATTGTTTCACGAAGGGTTTATTCATTCTTGCAGTTACGTTCCAATCGATCGTTCTTATATCATCTCCAGGAACATATTCTCTGACTTCCGAGAATTCCATACCCATGCCTTTGAAGGTCGAGTGATATTCACCGGCCAAAAGATCATTCACTAAACGACGTGTCTGAATCTCAATCTGTCGAACCTTTTTAAGAATTTCTTTGGGGATTGTAGTCACTCAAATCTCCCTAAGGAACTTTAACTGAATCAAAAATTCGCTCTACAATATCCTCCGAGGACTTCTCTTCCGCCTCGGCCTCAAATGTAACAAGCACTCGATGACGTAAAACATCCATACCTATCGATTTAATATCATTAGGTATGACATATCCACGACCTTGAAGAAATGCATAAACTCGAGCTAGTTTATTCAAATAGATAGAAGCTCTCGGAGAGGCGCCATATTCAATGAGACCGTCTAAGTCTTCAATGCCATACTGATGTGGATAACGTGTTGCGAAAATTAGATCTATTATATATTTATTGATCTTCTCATCCACATGGATCTTATCGATAACCTCTCGCATAGCAAAAATATCCTCTGCGTGAAGTACCGGCTCGATCGATTCACTGACACCATATGCCACCTTATTCATAACCTCAAGCTCATCTTCTTTAGTAGGGTAACCTACCTTTATCTTGAGCATAAATCGATCTACCTGAGCCTCTGGCAAAGGGTATGTACCTTCTTGTTCTACAGGATTCTGCGTAGCTAAAACTAGAAATGGCTGATCTAACTTAAAACTCTCGTCACCAATAGTAACTTGACGCTCCTGCATTGCCTCCAAGAGAGCTGATTGAACTTTGGCGGGAGCACGATTGATTTCGTCAGCCAGCACTATGTTCGCAAATACAGGGCCTTTCTTAATGTAGAAATCCCCATCTTTGGGGGAGTAAATTTGCGTACCTATCAAATCTGCAGGAAGAAGATCGGGTGTGAACTGGATTCTCTTGAATTTGGCTCTTAAGCAGCTAGCTAAGGCGTTAACGGTGGTTGTTTTCGCCAGACCTGGGACACCTTCTAACAAAATGTGTCCACCCGCCAATAAACCCATAATTAAGCGTTCAACCATATAGCGTTGACCCACGACCTGTTTTGATATCTGCTCATATACTTTGTCTATCTGAGCATGTTTTTCTTGTACTTTTGCAGTGATTTGATCTAAATCAAAGCTCATGGATTTCACTCCTTATCGTTTCTCTAAAACCTCACTTAAAATTTTGTCTTCTTCGCTGATGACAATTTCTCGCAACTCACAATCATTTGATCTTTGCAATAATTTAATGATTTTCTGACGATCTTGATAGGATGGCTCACGAGCTGCAAATTGCCATTGCTGCTGCCATTGATCCAAAGGTAGGTCGCCAAGTTCTGATCTCCACGGGATATTTGAAGATAAAATCTCGAAAAGAAGCGACCAATTACTACGTTGCGCTGCTTGAACTGCTGACTCTTTGCTGAAGACTGGCTTCGCAATCGGGTGAGATAATTTTGAGCGTTTTACTACCCAGCCTAGTCCAACAACTACAAAACCAATTATTGGCAGAAGCATTAAACGTGTGTCAAATGAATCAACTTTACGCTTAATCTCGATTGGACCAATATCTATTTTCTGGATTGTTCCAGACTTGAGAATTTTTATTGAAGCTTTAGGAATCTGAGTCCATTGAGGATCGAGTAAGTAACTTCGTTTCTGTTCAATCAGCGAGTTGTTTTGTTGTTGAACAGTTTTAAGAGATTTTTTCCTAAACAGAGGATGATTTTCGTCAAAATTAGGGTTGATTACCACCACATCATCTGTACTATTCCACTCGACTACTAAATTAAGTTCCCCGTTGGTTAAATCTGATTCAAATCTTGCACCAACAGCGTAAAAAGTTGAAGTCAAAAAAACAAAACCAAGGCAAAAATAAATTATTTTCGCATCATGCAAACTCATAGCAAATATGAATAGCAAAACCAAAGGTCGAATTCAAGAAATATGCTAAGTAGAAAGGCAAAATATGTATATTTTTTTAATACTCGCTACCAAGAAAACAGATGAGATCTAAAGCTTTTAACCTTGTGGGACATCAATTCTTAATAACATGTTTATTGGTCTGGGAAATACCGTTAAGTTTGCCCGCAGAGGGACTACCATCTCGCGCCCATCACTAGTTTTAGTAAGTTTCGCAGTATCAAAATACTCCAGCTCTACATCCACTTTATGCTTTTGGATCAAGATTTGTTCGGTCTTATCGGTTTGCCTAGCATGAAAGCCTAATATTTGAGTATTACCACCCAAAAACAATCGTTCAGTAACGAGCTGATTTCCATTCTTAAATTCTTTGTAAAGGATTGCTTTTTTCTCACGCAGATATTCATATTGTACGGTATAACCAGGATAGTCATGTATATTTGTACGACCCATTTGGATCACCAAAATATCATTGCGAACACCGCTGAACTGATGATCACCAATGGGTGACTCATCCATTCCTTGGGGGCCAGTGGGCACGTATACTTTAACAGCGCCCTTCAACTCTTGTCTTATCTTGGTCATAAGCAATCTTACAGCTTGCTGACCCCGGGCTTTCTGAATCAGCTTGACAAGTCGAATTTGATAGGTACCGTGCATAAAATAAAATGCACTAAGGATAAACATAGCCAGTAAAAAACCTACAAGGAGTTCAATTAGTGTGAAGCCATTTCGATAACGCTTATCCACTTGTGTGCTCCACGTACAGAGAGGTCAATCTGACTTCCTCTTTCTTTGATTTATCCATCACACTTTCCCAACGAACTACTATCGTGCATTGCCGCATGGATTTATTTTCATTATCAGAAACCTTAGTATTTTCGGTTTCAGCCAAGGGTTGAATAAAAATACCAATTGCAAATTTATCTTCATAAACATGTCCGAAAACTAGATTACGACGAGCATTATCACCTTTGTAAAGCAGTTGCCTTAATTCCTGTACTGAATAAGGATTTTCACGAGGTGGTAAAACTGAAAACTCAGTACCTCGAACTACCTCCATCAAATCAGCCGCAGCTAAAACCGCATAGTTTTTATCAGAACTCTTATAGACTCCTTTCTGACCAATACTCAACATGGGAAAAATAGCTGTGATCATTATCGTTGCTATTGTAATGGTGGCCAAAATCTCGATTAGGGTAAATCCACTATTTTTCATTTACCAAGCAGCCTTCCATGAGTATTTTTTAATCTCATCAGTTAACGCCACCCAATAGTAATCTTTTCGTTCACTGCGACTCAATTTGCTCATAGAATATGAAGGGTCAAATTTTACAACACCCCCAACCTTTGATCGAGCAAGATCGAACTCACTACTTCCGAGGGTACCGTGGAGCGTGAAATGTCTGGTAGATGTCGGCGGATTCATAAAACTGTACAAAGTGGCCTCCACCAAGTCATTAGTCTCAAATTGAATTCCGCCTAAAGCCACAACAGTCAAAAGTGGTGCATCTTTGCCCCATTGAGGTTTGATTTTACTGCTATCTTTAGTTGTGTATTTACGAACTCCAACATCAAAAATCACTTCCCCAAAAGTAATAATTATACTTTTACCTTTGTATCTTACATATTTTTTACCATCTGCAAGTAGTTCGCTAAACCGGAGGGGTCTGGCTGTTCCAGTAATATAGATCACACCATTGATATCAAGTATTCCATCTTTCTCATTAAAATATTTCTTTCGCATGACATTGACGCCTTCGCCCTTTTTTCCTCCTCGAAAGTCATAAATTGACGAAATATAATCTGTTGCTTTTCTGTAATACAGAAAAGGATTAAAGCTTTTCAAAGGAACATTATCATCAAGAAGTCCTTTTAACGGTGATACATACTCTCCACCCCACTCTTGATCTACCTTTTGATCCAAAGGGTTATCAAGAACGGTTAGACCTGTCTGGGAAATTTTAGGTATACCCTTTTCAGGATCTAGCATAAATTTTTTGAACGGAGAGTCATTTTCAGTAATTCGTAAATAATTCATAATGGAATTATTGTATGGTGCCAGCGTAGCACCTTTAGGAATATGGTTTTCAAAATCTTTACCAAAATACTGCAGACTATATTTCCTCATCTTTTCGAAGAATTTGAAAAAAATTGGAGATCGCATCCCCTCCGGTAAATCTAAAAAATCCTCAAAGGTATCATCTGACCAACCAATAGCTTTAAATTTAGCTCGGTCAGATTCGGTGAAAGACTCTTTCAGTTTTTCTTGAGGAATATCATCAAGAAATCCCGCAGGTAACTCTGGAATTGGATATTGACCGGGCCCTAGAAAACCAACTTTAACAGTCTTCAGCAGGTCGCCACCTAAATCTGAAATACCATCCCAGACGGAAGCCCACCAACTTTTGTTTGAATTTTCCCGATCTTTGCGCGCCTTCCACACTTCTTTCAATTCATCCATACGCGTGTATTTATAGTCCATCACTCGAAAATAAGAAGCTAAAACATTCCCGTAGACAACGGTGGGGCTTATCCTTAAATGATAAGTATCATTAACGAAAGATCTGACCATTTCATCATATGCGTCGGAAGCAGCCTTAACAATCTTACCAAACCATCCAGACTCATCATCCTCCTGATTCAGTACGCCCGGTTTATATTCAACACGACCAAATAAATCTAAACCAGATTTTGAGGGATTCTTTCGACTAACTTCACCATCCCAACTACTTTCAAAAGCTTCCATGTAACGTAAGTATCCAGATCGTTTTTTACCATTCACCTCATAATCATCCCTAGCCCGCACCTCGTAACCATAACCAACAGGGCGAGTGAAGATTTTTCCAGAGGCAGGAAGTACCTCCTCCAGAATTACTTTTTCTTCTTCACTCATACTGGCCCCAACCTTGGTCAAAAATTCATCTTTCTGTTCAAGATCCATTGGTAAAAAAGGTGGTAATAGCTCTGACTCTGCACTAAAAAAAGCATTTTGAAGCATACCCGATTCGCGGTTACCGTTGGTCAGCGGAACCACAGAAGAATTCATAAAAACCCGACCCGGAGGTACCTCGCCTTGCATAATTGTCGTATCAAAACCAGCGGTAAGCTCTTCTATATCGTAATCTGATTTGTTAAATACATAATCCCAACTATGGTCGAGTACAACACTTTTCTGTTCTTTACGGTCGTCGGCAAAGTCCATACCTAGTTTGGAAGACCAATAAGACTGTAGCGGAAAACTAGGGTCGTTTACGAATAATGTAAAAACACTAAGGGGAGCGATTGTGGTATTGACGACTTTAAGCGATCTAGTGACTGCGAGATTTTTTTTGTAGCCCTCATAAATCACTTCTACCAGAACCTCCAAAACAGCATCTTTTTCTACTTTATCAACTTTTATTCCCAGTTTCGGCTTCTGGGTGTCGCGCTCTCTTGGATTTATATTTAGAGGCTGAATATCTTTGATTCTTGCCATTACAACAGCAGAGCATTTTTTTTGAAATGACTCGCATAATTTTTTTGAATTAGGAACTAAATATTTCGATATATATTCTGTAGATTCAAGTTCAATAACAGAATCAATTGAAGATTCCTCACGTAATTTATCGTAGATTCCACCGATGGGCCCAGAACTACCTGCATTCATCGTCTTATCCACATTGTGAAAAAATTCATCTACAAACGACTCTCCGATACTGAGTGCGATCTCTGAACGATAGGCCAACTGCGTGGCATGACTTTCATCGATACTCATATCTATTAAAGTACCAGCAATACCCGCTAGGACACTGAGCACGATCATGACCACATAGAATATGCTTCCGCGCCTCTTACTCATCTAACCCCATCCCTTTTCGATTAATTTGATCCATGATGGATTTGATAGCTGACTTCTCCGTAAGATGAGCCTTGAATGCTGCTCCTCCCTGCTGGGATTTTAAATGATTTAGAAAATATTCCGAATACAATTTTGCTTTCTCTTGATTTCCTTTTTTCCGATAAATCTGCGAAATAAAAAAAGAAAGTTCCATACGACGCTTGTTGTCGCGAGGCTCCAATGCATCGTACAAATCTTCAGCAAAATATAATAGATTTTCGGGCTTGGAAAACTTACTGCGCTTTTTGAAGTCTAGCCACTTTTCTTCAATTGTTCTTGGTGTATATTCATCCGTTTCTAATAACTCTATCTCAGACTCTGCGGGTTCATTAATATCTTCGATAGAGTCTAGATCACTAATTTTCACGCCCTCAATTACTGAGGGTTTCAAAGTAGACTTTTCTTGGGAACAGCAACCACTTAAAATCACAACTATGACAATCAAACCACGCAACATGCTCACATTATACCCAAATTGTACGTTTATAGTTTTAAGATTCTAAGGTAACTTACTTGCCATTCATCAACATTTGACCGATAGTCCAAAAAAATGCGCCTTTTTGTTTATTTTTTAATAATTATATTTCTCGTTCCTGCAATCTATGGTAGCGACGCTCATAACCTTTTTCTTGATGCATTTAAGAATTATCGAAAAAGTGAATTTGAAAAATCTGTTCCCTTGCTCAAAAAGAGTATTGAAAGAGACCCAAATTTTCCTGAAGCTTATTTTTTATTGAGTCGTACTTATTTCAAATTAGGAAAACCAAGAATAGCGATTCAAACTTTTAAGAAGGGCTTAAGACTGAAACGCAAAATCAAAGAGCATATGGATTTTATACAATCTGAGAAAGCATTAGACGTACCTACTGGACTTGATTCTATATCTTTTCAATCAGTCCGTCGTATTCAAGAAGCTCGTAAAGCTTATTACCAAGGACGGGCCGCAATGCAAAAAGGCCACTGGTATGAATCTATTGAATTTTTTGAAAGAGCTGCGGCTCTCGATAATGAGCAAACTACTTATCTTAATGCTCTCGGTTATGCCTTACTAGATATCCAAGATTTATTTTCGTCTATGGAAGTTTTTGAACGTTCATTGAAACTCAATCCCTTTCAAAGGGATATTTATGAGAAAATTGTCCGACTCAATGGTGAGCTAAATTATCCTCACCGAGCCTTGAAATGGGTCAAACGAGGTCGCAGATATTTTCCTGCCGACCCCTATTTCAAAGACAGAGAATTGTATTATGATTACCGTTCTCGATTGGCGGGCATAGATTATGACAAAGAAATCCAAGAAGAAGATCAATCAGCAGAATTACGCAGTCAATAAGAAAGCACGCGCTGAATTCGCAATTTCCGAGACGATTGAAGTTGGAATTCAATTAGTAGGTAGTGAGACAAAATCAATAAAGACTGGCGGGGCTGTACACCTCAAAGAGGCTTTTGTAAGAATCATGAAAGGTGAAATTTTTCTGATTAATGCATACATAGCGCCTTACGAAAATGCTAGCTGGGAATCTCATAATGAAACACGTACTCGCAAACTCCTTATGCATAAAAAAGAAATAATTCGGTTTTGGAGTAAAGCTCAGGAAAAAGGCTTAACACTGGTACCACTTAGAATGTATCCAAAAGCACATCTTATAAAGCTTGAGATCGGTTTAGGCAAAGGTAAAAAAGCTTTCGAAAAGCGAGATGACTTAAAAAAGCGTAGTGTTCAGCGAGACCTGAATCGTGACTTCAAACAAAGTCAAATTAAAGTTTAAAGGCTCATTGATAACATCTCAAATCAATCGTCGCTTGCTTTTTTTGCAAGCTGCACATAATCTTGAAATTCTCGATTATGCGTATGATTATTTACTTGTTATTAAGCTTTTATTTTTTACTCGAAAATCCATCGGTATTAAGGTCTTTGGATTTCACCTGGCTACCCTTCTTTGCTCCGGGTATTCTAGTGGGTTTAATAAGTTTCTATCTATTACACAAGCATGAGTTGACTCGAAAATTAATTGCTTGGCTACTTTTGATTGCACCCCTATTTAAACCCATTCAGAATCAATGTACTCAGCTACCCGGGGAGACATGGGCGCTATTAAGTTTCATTGGCGGCTATTTTTGTATATTTTTTTATCTCGAAAAAAAATTTACTAACAATAAACTTGAACTCATTTTGTGGGAATCAAGTTCCATAAAATCAGCAGGTCTTAAACACTTTTTTTACGAAATTTTTAGTGACATACTTATTTATTTGCAACTTGTGCTTGGTCTTCTGATCGTTCTCAGTTTCGGTCTCATACAACATCTTGTAAGCTCCCATAGTTTACTATTAAACCCATGGATTGATGGATCAATCAACTTACTGATTGCTGTATTTATAATCGGTTTAATGGAACCTTTGGAGGTACAGACATGCGAATAAAATGGCTCAGTTATTCGCTTGAGATCGAACAAGACAGCGTCGTGCATGTTCAACAAGACCGAAGCCCTTTTCAAGTTGATTTTGAAGGTTTCAGATCCAAATTACTCGTTAACAAACAACAATTAAACACTTGGCAACAGATGACTCTTGAGAAGATTTACCAGAGTAGTAAATGTAACTTCGAAGAATTGAAACAATACCTCAAAGATTCGCCTTTTGCGAGTATTTTACGTACGAAATTCGGAAGAATATCAAGACAGGATCAATTGCGAGTGATTAAAGATTTGGCAATTTTAAGTGATGTGGACGTGATTCACCTTAAAGAACCTTCAAGATTCTTCCTAGACTATGACATTGATCAATTTACCTTTGGGCTAGACCGACCATGCGTTATAGAGTCTATTCAACATTGTAGATTCAAAAGTTCTAGTTGGCGAGTTGGTATTGATGGTTCTATCAACTTACAAAAATGTCTACCTGAATCAATTGAAGATCTCGTCTACTTTGATAGTAAATGTAGATTTCAAGCCCAATTGCTACAAGAAGACCAGCAAACCTGTATGAAAATCGGAAACTTAAATTTCCCTTTGGATAGTGAACAACTATCCCAATTAATGGGTCTAATGAACCAAGATCTGGTGATTGCGCTGAATGCACAAGATTTTGAAGTTTCCAAAAAGCAAAAAAGTGGATTCCTCAAAATAAATATCATAAAGCAAAGTTTTCGCTGTGGTAAATGGCTACAAAGCTTAGAAGTACATGACCAGATACTAACCAGATCATCCAATAGTAGATCACGTACGCCTTTTTTATACTTAAGACCAGATTTAAGATCGAGCTGGATTTTCTCTGCCGATTCTAGAAAACTTGTCTATCCATCTAGTCCTGCCGAATAAACAAAGTTTTATAAAAAAACAAACGATGGAACCTTACTTAGGAGCAAATACTCTAAAGAACAACGACCTCTTCTATTTGATCACTTTGCCATAGGGCAAAATAGCAAAAATTGATATAATCAGCGAGGGAGTCTAGGTTTAATGTTTCGAGCCAATAAAATTAGCAATCAGAGAAAAGGCATTGTAATTCCTATTATAATAGGCGTTCTAACGATTTTTTTCATTCTACTGATGGCAATTGGTCAAGGTAGTACCGAACTTGGTCGTAATATGTCGTTAATTAACCATCGGCAGCATGCCCGATTCATGGCGATGGCAGCAATTGAAGAAATGCACAATATTCTGTGGAACAAACTCTCCAACCCTATCAACGCCACAAACACCCGTAACGAAGTAATTCAAGCTGTTTTGGGCGGTGGAGTTTACGAAATGGATCTAAGGTCCGAACTCAAGTACTCTCATAAACTCTATACAAAACAGGAAAATGCGGCCAGTAAGAATTCCAGTAAAGCCACCATATCTGTATTCGAGGCAACCGCCGAATTCCATAACTTCAAAACTATTCTATATAGTTCCACTGGCTTGTATAGCAACCCTAACCCTTATTATCGATCACCTGATGGCGGAGTTGGAGGGCAACCAGCGGCAGGACTCAACGGTACTAACCCAGACTTTTACGGATGGGTAACGTATAGGGTAAAAGCACAACATGGGATAGTATCGAAGCAGATGATTCAATCCAGACCTATTAAAATCGTAGATATGACGCCAATGGGCCGTAAATACGCTCTATTTGAAATGGAATCTGCAGGGGGTGCTAGTCTAAATGAAGGCCCTGGCTTCTACATAGATGGTAACGGAGAGGGTCGAATTCGAATGGATGGACCATATTATTTAGATGTAGAAGGCGGTAGTGATGGAAAAAGGATTAGTTGGTTCAATACAGATGAATCGGTTGGTGGCTTAAGCTATCCAAAATGGATTGGTAATTCACCAAACTGGGATGAGGATTCTTTCATTCCGAGCCCAAAATGGGTTACAACCTGTCCTCCATGGGCCGGTGTTGGAGGCGGAAGACGATTATTTTTGAAGAATGGAGCATCCCTGAGTTTTATGATTGCAATCTGCTCATGCTGCCTTTCATTGCCACTTCCCATTGATGTCGTAGGACAATACTTGAGTCCGGCCAGTCAAGAATATATTAGTGGGTCAATTCCTGAAGGTGAACAAACCTTCTCACTCACCGGTCAGGAGGGAGACAGGCAATTCAAAGGACTCGTATATGCCGAAGGAGCTGATTATGCTTCTACACAGGGCGTTACCGAAGACTGGAACCCTGATAAAGGCATGGAAATTCGTCATGAAGGAGTCATAATCGGAAAGTACAAAACATACTCCTCGCAGAGTACTACATTTTGTGGACCTCCATTCCCACCACCAGCTCCTATGCTTACTTATCCATGTGTGGTTGGGTGGACCACTAAGGATGGCCCTGATATTCAGCAGATTTATGCTCTAAAGGGAGATGAAAGGCCCGATGTCGATTGGGGAGCAGTACTCATTAGTACAGCGTTTAGTGCGGCTTCAGGTGCGACTATGGCTAAGGGCTTTAAAGCCGCTGAGGGTGGTATGGAGATTGCTGGAGCTATTGGGAAAGAACTAGGAAAACAAGTGATGTTTCAAGCTGGTATGAGAATGATGGCAGATGGTCTAGACCCTGCTGGCGTACCAACACCTCAAGATCTAACAGGTGTTTTTCCTTCTGGATTTCGAATGATAAATCGTGCGGCTGTGAGGCACGTAAATACTATGGATGAAGCCATGTGGAAGAAAGGTCAATTACTCTTTGATGGCGTAACTTGGGTTGATGATCTGAATACAAAGGTTAGATCTATAGAATATATTGGTAAAGGTACCATTGCATCCTTTGCAACTGATTTTGCAAGGGAACAAACCGTACCTGAAATAAAAGCGAAAGATGAGACTAAAGATTTTATGAATTTGTGGTTCATGGGAGGACCTCAAGGATCTTTTCTAAATTCAAGTGGCGATTATTTGCAACTGAGTTTATTTGCCAGCAATGGTTTAAATCCCAAAAAAGAAGTTTTGATTCTTGGTAATTACATTACCGGCACGATTCGCAAAGCAGAAATCGAAAATAGACTGGATGTCATGTACTGGCCAGATATTTTATACGACCCAACTGTAGAGGATTATCAAAAAGATTTCAGAATCATTTCAATGAGCCCCCAAATAGAAGCAATCAGTGAGGTGGTTTTTAAGTTAAATAGTGGAGCCGGAGAGGATGGTGTTGAAACAATCGTTTCCACCATAGGTGAATAAAATGGATCAACCAGAAAGACTACCCGTTATAGCGTTCATTATTGCTTGTATTGGTGTCTTCTTTGTTCTTTATTTAATACTCGGCGGTGAAGATACTGCCATTGGAGTAAAAGTAGAGACAAGCGATGAAATTCTTTTAGATGATGAATTACTAGATGAAGACGACACCCCTGTTTACAGGCAAAGACGTCCGATTAGTTCGACTCCACCAGTAAACAATGGTTTTTCATTGAGTGTGGAAACACCTCGAATTGATACAGTTGAAACTACCAAGCGTCAAATCAAAGAGTGGCCTGATTGGATCAAACGTCATAGAAGAAAAAATAAAACTCAGTCAATTGAGCAAAAAAAAGCTAAATTAAGAGCACAACTGAAGGCTAGAGGTTTCACAAATCAGAAATATCTAGACCAACGTGCACTTGGTCTTGAAAGAGAAGGTTTCAAATCCGCCAGAAATAAAGTAGAGCGTCTAATAGAATCAGGAAATATTGATGAAGCGCTTAAAGTGCTGCAGGAAGAACTGGATAGAACGCCAGAAGAGAATTTAATTGTACGATCAGAAATCGTAGCCCTTCAAACCAGAATTGCGATGAGGCATGGATATGCTAGCAATGCCCTAGAGTATTTTCACCAACAAATGAGACTTACGCGAAAAATAAATGAAATAAAGAAAAACTCTCAGCTGATTAACAATCCCAACGCTAGGGCTATGATGGAAGAAGCGGATAAAACTCTGGACGCATATGATAAATACAAGGAATCACTGCCTCTATTATTTCAGAACTTAAAAGAAAACAATGGATTGCCACCGGGAATGAAAGACCTTATGAAGAGTATCATGGTTGGCTCTGTGTACGGCAATAGCAATAGTAGTATTTCCAGGGAACAAATGCGATCAAATTTCAAGCAATTTGAAAAACAAATTGAGAAAGGTTGGGCTAACCCCAAATAGGAAAAACATGAAACGAATGACTCATCGAAAAACTGGCTCAAAAACAACCTTAAAGGCCGGAATTACACTAATAGAGGTTGTTATAGTTATGGGAATCTTAGCTCTAGCAATAATTCCAATTTATAATAATATTTTTGGTACTAGAATTCAGGTTTCTAAAGCGAAATTTGCATATATTGCCATGCACTTATGTCGTGAGAAAATTGAAGAAGTAATGTCATTACCTTTTGAAGAAATGGACGAGTTTGAACAAGGTTACACGAAGGTTAAGGGACCAATCGTAAGTAATATGTTATTAGAAACCGTCTATCGTGGAGTAAATGGCGGAAGAACAGTCACTAACATTGGACGCAATCTAGGTGGTGGATTCGTGGGAGGAAACCGAGTCGTTCCGGGTGGAGGTGGTATACCATTGATTGATAGTGAGGAGCAAATAGCCGAAGGCGATTATCCCGCTCCTTACATGCGGTTTGAGCGTAAAGTTCTGGTAAAAGCAAAAGGCCGGCGTTTTAAGCAAATCACTGTGAGTGTGCGTTGGTACGAGAAGGGAGAGCAGGATAAACGTGAGAATAAATATATGTACTCCTTGAATACCTTGGTGGCTAATCACAAATTAGCTGCATACACAGGAGGCCGCGAATGAAAAATCGTCTAGGGATGACACTTGTAGAGATATTAGTCATTTCTGGTCTTCTTATGCTTATCATTTCCAAAATTATCGATATTGGTTTAAGTGGACAAGAAATAATGGATGAAAGCAGT
>JAYZAC010000148.1:0-8167 GCA_036339875.1 bacterium
CAAGCTTTAGTAGATTTTCTAAATCCCGGATACCTTGGAACCAAAGCCTGGTTTCGTCGTAGATTTACTAAACCGGTTGAACGCGGTCAAGTTGAAGAAACTCGAGATCTTCTAAAACAACTCGTAGAGCCAATGATTTTACGTCGCACCAAAAATCAAGTTGCGCTCGAATTACCATCAAAAACTGAATCTGTAGTCAATCTCAAAATGGACGATGATCAAACTCAAGCTTATAAAGAAACTGCAAAGTTTTATCACAAACGAGTGATGAGTCAAATCAATGATACAGGATTAGAACGATCCGGAGTTTATGTTTTAGAAGGTATGCTAAGACTCCGTCAAGTTTGTCTAGAACCACAATTAGCTAACCCCGAATTTGATGGCATTTCAAGCGTTAAAATAAATTACCTACAAGAATTACTTCCTGAATTAATTGCCCAAGACAAACGTATTTTACTCTTTTCTCAATTCACCAGTATGTTAGATAAATTAGCTTGGATGCTAGATGGGTTACAACTTGATTATGAACGTTTACAGGGCCAACACGATCTCAAGCAAAGGCAGAAGGCTATTGATTCTTTTCAATCTGATTGCCATTTATTTTTAATCAGTTTGAAGGCCGGAGGAACGGCTTTAAATCTAACCGCAGCAGACTACGTTATATTACTAGACCCTTGGTGGAATCCTGCTGCCGAAGCTCAAGCCATTGACCGTGCTCACCGAATCGGACAAAATAAACCTGTTATGGTCTACAGGCTCATTTGTGAAAATACTATCGAGGAGAAAATTCTCGAACTACAAGATAAAAAAAGGGAACTCTTCGAATCAGTATTAGGCTCACAAAACGGTCCTCTACGCCAACTCAGCATGCAAGAAGTACTGGATCTATTCTGCAATTAACGTTTCAACCTGGCAGAATGTTCCTCAACCGCAAGAATCCATCCAACTATTTTACCAATATTGATAGATTTATCTTTTAACCAGTAATTCTCATTACGAATATATTGACTAGAAGTATCATCATCCGGAATCGAATCCATTTGAGCAAAAATTCTTTCGCAACGACCCTTCCAAACTTCAGCATTGCTGAGTCGAAGATCTACCCAACCATCCTTACTCCATTGATTTATACTTTCGTCATTAACATCTAATTCTCGTTTACCTTTGAACGGTGGAACAGTTAGTTCTGGACCATGCAAAAGAGTCTTACCATCAGGCATTAAAATCCCGATTCCCACTGATAAAATGGAAGTGCGAGCTTTAATATTATTTCGTATCAAAGACTCCATTCTCTGCATCAGTTCACGGGCGCTGAGACTCTTTAGTTCAGTAAGATCTTTACAAACTTTTTTAATGACGAAAGCCTCAAACAAAAGCTTAGAAACGAAAGGACCAATTAAAGTAAAGCTAACACTATCACAATCAAACTCTTCCTCGAGCTCTTTCAGTTTCTCTAAAGCAGTCCCTCTCATTACACCAGCTCTGTAACTAGGACCCATAGCAGCATAATCAAGAGCATTAATGACATCGTGACCAGTATTCCCGCCTCTTATTTCAAAAATAACATTACGGGCAATTTCCTCTGGAGTAATTAATTCCATTTGACCCGAACTAGAAATAGCTTCAAATTCACCAGTAGAAAAAATGCCATTCTCACCAGTATCAATAAAAACTGTTTTCATATTTTCACCAGTAGACTGATACTCCTGATAACCACCCGCTGGCAAACTACTACCAATAGGGTTAGCAAACGCTGGGTCACAATCAAAAAGCTCAACCGGTCCACCTTTTCGCTGAACTTCACCATAGGCTATTTTCTTCCATGCGATAGCAGCCGTAGGTTTTATTTCCTTAATGATTGCTCCGCCTGGTGTTCTAGCCATCAAAAACAACAATAAGGTATGGGCTCCTGCTACACTACTTTTCGACAACAACATTCTTGATGGTTTTTCCTCACTATGAGTGTAAGGAATGTTGAGGCCCAAGCCCCCTGTACCACTTGTTCCAACCTTCAAATAGATGGTTGTCTTAGCCTGCCGCATCGATTCGTTCAAAATCTGTACATGTCTGATTAACTGTGGGACATAAAGAGTTGCTAATAACTTCTCCACCTCTGTAAACATCTTCTCCTGCGAACCGCCCCCTGAACGAAGCTCTTTCATACTCTCTCTGACTTTGTAGTTTGCTAAGAATATATCTTGGTAAGCAACTGCAGTTGCGGAATTAACACAATCCACAACAATGTCAGGCTTATGTCGAGAAATAATCTGATAAAGGAAAGAATTCTTAAGGATTGCATCAGTCAGATCATCTAGATTATCTGAAATCAACTGGTCGCGTAATTTCGGATCTTCAATTATGGAAGAAGGAGGTAGGTCTTTATGCTCCTCACGAACAAACATATTACCCCAAACAGGTGTGATCTTCGTTTCGGGAAAAGCGCGACTAAGCTCACTTTGAGCTTGCATTGCCTCATGTTCTTTGAGAGAACTTACTATCAATTCCTCCGGACCATGGTTTAGCATCTGACGACATACAGCAGTACCGACTAATCCAGCACCACCCAACAAAAGCACTCTTCTACCATGAATTTCCATGAAAGCTCCTCCTTACTCAAGTTATTCGAGTGCGCGCACTATACTTGCGAGACGCATTTTTTTCAAATCTATCTAGTAATTTTAATAGACTCCTCTTCAATCTAGCCGCCCCCAAAAGTGAGCCGGTTACCACTAGGGTTTTACTACCATCCCTACACCATTCATCAAATACTTGCATGAAGCTAAAACAAGCTTTACCACTCAACTCTTGAGCTAATTTTTTAGAAGTGTAAAAACTTGTGTTTCGGGGGTTAAAACATAATGGATTCGTATGGATGAAATTGCTAAGTTGAGTAATAGATTTTGTCTTTTTCAAGCATACAGCCCATTGACTATTTTGCATCAAATCCATTTGAACTAAATAATCTTTCAATTTACTCCAGCCCTCTAGATTATGAGATCCATCTATTAATATTCGAGGATGAATCCATTCTAATCGACAAGGATGTTTAACTTGATTAAGCGCTCGAGTCAGATTCTCGAAAGAAACGTTCAATATCGAGCTTAGCTCAATCACAGCCTGGATTGAGAGTTGAATATTTTGTAACTGATACTCACCAAGTAGATTTGTTCTGATTTCTCCACAACCCAAGTCAGAATTTAATAAAAACTTTTGCCAATAGGACTCGGACACTAAATATTGAATCTCAACATTAGTTTCGGTACTAGCCCCGAGCTGTTCTTGTTGTTCAGGTGTAGTAACTATTTTTGCACCCGACTTTAAGATGCCTAATTTTTCTTTTTGAATCTGCTCAATTGTATTTCCCAGTATGTGACAGTGATCCAAACTTATTGAGGTAAATAGATTCAGTTCTGGATTAAATACTCGCGTTGCATCTCTGGTCCCACCAAGCCCAACTTCAATAATTGCTAGATCTGCGTTTGAGAAAACTTCTACTGAAATAAGAATCATCATTTCAAAGAAAGTCATCGGTCTTCCATATCGCTTTTCAAATTCTCTTAGAAGACCTTTTGATTGCTCGTAAATTGACTCAAAATATTGAGATGAAATTGAAGCTCCATTGAGTCGAATTCTCTCCTTAAAATCAAGTAAGTGAGGCGTAACAAAAGTTCCAACTCGATAACCCTGACAAGTGTAAATTTCTTCGAGAATACGGCAAACACTACCCTTTCCGTTGGTACCTGCTATAACTATACTGAGGGGCATTCGACTTAGAAGACCAAAATCTTCAAAGAATTCCTGAATACTTCTATTTTCATAAATTTTCAAAGAGCGTGGATGTTTTTTACTTAGCTCCCTGTATTGCATTATGATTACTCCTCTACTCGTAAACACTGAATACGCTTCCGCGATAATATTCAAATTATCTGATACAATTTGCCTTTAAGAAGGAAGAAAAATTGTATGCAAGAAGAAGTACTCACAGATTTGTTTAGATTTCTCGATAATTCACCCACTCCTTATCATGCTGTACAGCAGACCATTAGTGCCTTACAAGCGCAAGGATTCTATGAGCTTTATGAAAAAAATCATTGGGACCTCGAAGAAGATGGCAAGTATTACGTTGTACGAGAGGGTTCTGTAATAGCCTTCCGGACAGCCGGTGCGGATCTTAGAGAAAAAGGTTTCCGTCTTGTGGGTGCACATACAGACAGCCCATGTCTAAAAGTAAAACCAAATGCTTATAAAGAATTCCAAAACTATAGAAATCTAAATGTTGAAACATATGGTGGCGTTCTACTGATGACTTGGTTTGATCGCGATTTATCAATAGCAGGAAGGGTTAGTGGCTTAAGTTCAAAAGGAACTGTTGTAACTGAATTGATAGACTTTAAAAGGCCCATAGCTCTTGTACCTAACTTATGTATTCATCTAAATCGCACGGTAAATGATGGTCATAGTATCAACAAACAGGAACATACATCGCCCTTATTCCTTCAAGTAAATGATGACGAAAGCGATTTTGATTTCAAAAAACTTTTATTGAAGCAAATTCATCAACAAAAAGCCGAGTCTACATTACGACAAATTCTCGAGTATGATCTATGTTTATATGACACTCAAAAAGCTGGTTTAGTCGGTCTGAACAAAGAGTTTATCGCCTCTGCACGACTCGATAATTTATTAAGCTGTTTTTGTGCTCTTCAAGCTTTCATTAATTCGAGCCACAAACAACCTGCATTGATTGTATTTAATGATCATGAAGAAGTAGGAAGTCGATCGACTAGTGGAGCGGCAGGCCCATTCTTAGAGGCTGTTTTACGTAGACTACATCCTCAAATCCAAGATTTTGAACGAATGATTCACCAATCTTTCCTAATGAGTGCTGATAATGCACATGCAATTCACCCGAATTATCAAAGCAAACACGACCCTCAACATGGGCCAGATATAAATAAAGGTCCCGCAATCAAAATTAATGATAATCAACGTTATGCCTCAACTGACTTAGGATGTGCACAGCTTATTGCTTTGGCTCAGAAACATGAATTACCCTATCAGCGTTTTGTCAATCGTAGTGATCTTGGTTGCGGTAGTACCATAGGACCTATTAGTGCCACCCGTCTTGGAATTCCAACTTTAGACATAGGCCTACCCACTTTTGCGATGCATAGCATAAGAGAAACTGGTGGAGCTCATGATGTACAACCTATGATTGATCTAATGAGAGCTTGGTTCAATCGAGGTTGATAAACCTTAGAGTCTTATATTGGCCCAAGTTCTGCTCAACCAAATCCTGTAGAACAAACCGGCTTGTAAAAGACGATATAAGCCTTGTAAAATCCACACACCTAATAAGCCAAAACCTAGCTGTGGACCGGCAATATAGGCTGCGGGTATGAAAAATATCCATTGACTAAATATTGAGATTAACATAACTCTACGAGAATCTCCTGCACCTAGCAAAGCATTCATTAAAACTAAACCAGCAGCATCCAAGCCTATAAATAAACCTGTAAATTGCAAAGGGACTATCGCTAGATCTCTAGTGATCGGGTCAACCAGAAAAACACCCAAAATATACTCTGGAAACAAAACAAGCAGAAAGCCAATACTGGAAATAAATAGAAGTGCTACTTTCACCACATCCATTCCCCAAAGAAAAGCATCTTCTTTATCTTTGCGTCCCAAGGCTTGGCCTACTAGTGATGCCGCTCCTAAACCAAGGCCCATCCCTGGCAGAATGCAAACAAGCATGATATTGATGAGTACGTGAGCAGCTGCGGTCTCCGGTGTACCAATTAAACCTATGATATAGAATAGCGCCGTTAGTCCGGCAGAGAAAAAAACTTGCTGAGTGGACGCCGGAAATGAAACCTTGAGAAGATTTAAAAGATTTTTGAGTTTTGGTAAGCCTTTCAAGAACCCTTTAGATCGTGCAAGTCGAAAAGCCATCACAAAATACAGAAGCGTACCAAAGATCATGGAAAGCGAAGTACCAATGGCAGCTCCTTTGACACCTAATTCGGGAAATCCAAAATGACCGAAAATGAGAGCATAGTTTAGAAAAATATTTAGAAGGTGCATGCTCACGAGCGTACCCATGTAGACATGACTTAGATTCACCGCATTCCAATAGCCTCTAAAAGCATAGTTCATTGCAACGAAAACGATTGCCAAAACTCTCCACAATAGATATTCCTGACCTAGATCAATCACCTCTTTATCAGGATTAATTAACGGAAAAAAGATAGGAATCAACTGCGTCAACAGAGCTGTTAGTAAGATACCTGCAACAAAAACAATTAACAGTCCAGCATTGAGTGGATTCGCAACTTCAGACCTTCGACCTTCTCCCAACCTTCTAGCTGCAATAGCCTGTACTCCGGAAGAAATACCCAGCAAAGATGCCTGACAAAAAAAGTTTACTAAGCCGCCAATACCAACAGCAGCTAACGCTGCTGTTCCTAATTGACCTACCATTGCCGTATCAACTAAATTGAAAATATTTTGACTAACCATACCGCCCATGATCGGTAGCGATAGAGTCATGATTGATCTTAAACGTGAACGGGAAGGCATTATAGTCATGGGCTCAAAATAATTGAATAAGTGATTAGTTTCCAGACTGTGTTAGCTTCTCGAACTGTGTTAGAACTTCAAGTGTATTCCAGTACACTAAATCTGTATAAGCGAACATCAAGGGAGGCAT
Organism: bacterium; assembly: GCA_036339875.1. Taxonomy (GTDB): domain Bacteria; phylum Muiribacteriota; class UBA6191; order UBA6191; family UBA6191; genus JAYZAC01. The sequence continues at coordinate 6,713 of JAYZAC010000148.1, forward strand.
ACTTACTCCCAAATACTTAGACCTAATGGAGCATTCATCTGATTGTTCTAAGTAAGCTATCCCCTTCTTTATGGCTATATGGTCTTTTGGTAGCCATTCAATCAAACTTCTAATTACCCAAGCTGTTTGTTGAACTGATGATCCACCCTTACCTGCTAGCCTCACATCAAAATAGCTTTCGGGATCTTCACCAAAACCACCATCAGTATTTTGACAACTCAATAAAAAACTCAAAGAATTTTGAATCAAATTATCATTATTTTCCAGACCAATACTCTTCAAGCCTAACAAAACTCTTGATGTCCCATATAGGTAATTAACCCCCCAACGGGCCCAAAAACCTCCAAAACTTAATTGTTCTAAGCGAAGATATTTCAATGCTTTTGATACAACTTTATTACTTAAAGTATAACCAAGTGAGCCTAGAGCCATTAATGCATGCCCCGTAACATCTGCGGAACCGAAATCATTTACGATAGCATGCTTAAAAAAACCTTGATTTGCTATGCCATAATGCCCACGATTCTTAGAAAACTGGTCTCTACTCCAGGCTGCCCAAGAACCATCACTATTTTGCATTTTCAGCAACCAATTTAATGCTTTCTTTAAAGCCACTCCATAAGAACTAGACGGCATGATTACTTTATGATGATTAAGGGCTAAAATTGCTAGGGCTGTATCATCACAGTCTGGATAATTCGGGTTATTTTCCTGGTAACTCCAACCACCACATGATGTTTGCTGACTCAATAAATATTCAATTAATGGTTGTGCTAGATCAGCATCCTCTTCAGGGCTTAACGCCAACAACCCGTGCGAAGTTTCCCAAATAGGTCCAATAAAGGGATCTTGTACTAAAAATCCATTTTCTTGATGCTGAAGACTTTTAAGAAATTTTAATCCTGCCCTGATTTCCGAGCTATCATTATGAAAGCCAAGTTCCTTTAAACCCATTAGACCATAAATAGTCATTTGAGAGACACCGAAGAAACTTCCATCGCTATTCTGCTGAGCAGGAATACTTTCAGATAAATATAAATATGCTTGTTCTTCAAATTGAGGTACAAATTTACGAGCACTATTCAACAAGATCAATTCCAGCTTGGATCTCATACTAAAAGTATTAGTTCGGGATAATTTTTGATTACGCATCACAAGGGACATTACCTCCATGGCTAAAAACATCCAAGGTGACAAAACTTTCTTCAATACACTGAGTGTAAATTTCGTTCCCAACAACTCTCGAGTTACAGGCGGAAAGGTGTCCCAACTCACTAGTCCACGCGCACAAGCCCAGAATCGAGTCAAATTTCGAGTCCCAGCAAGACTTGTATTTCTATCTCTGAATAAACATGATTTAAGTTCAATAATCTTAAGTTTTGCTTCTATTTCTAGATTGATCAATGAATCACTATTTCCTAAAAAATCTCGCCATTCAAGAAGTGCCAAGTAAAC
>JAYZAC010000149.1:0-16581 GCA_036339875.1 bacterium
CGCAGAATAACAATCAATCTTGCGCCTGCAAATTTACCTAAATACGGTACCCATTTGGACTTAGCTATGGCAATAAGCCTACTGAAAGCAAGTGGACAGATTAAAACTAATTTTGCTAAAAACCATTACGCTCTGGGGGAATTAAGCCTAATGGGACAATTCAAATTTAGTCCACAATGCTTCAATTTAATTCTTGGAGCTTTACAACAAAACTCACTCAATAAATTCATTTTCCCTTATTCATTATCTATAAAAATGACTGACGTTTCTGTCTCTGCAATTCTCTTAAAAAACTTAGCCTGTTTAAAGAATATAAATTATCAAAAACATAGTTCGAAGCGTAATGATGAGCAAATATTTTCTAAAGATATTGATCTAGATATTTTTTCGGACATTATTGGTCAATATAGTGCTCGTAGGGCCCTTCAAATTAGTCTAGCAGGACATCATCATCTTTTACTTGTTGGACCTCCTGGATGCGGTAAATCCCTGATTGCAGACAAATTAAAACTCTTACCTAATCTTTTAGACAAACAGGAAAGTTGGCAATCTAAAAGGCTATTTCATATGACCAATTACGAAACTGAAATAAATTCGGCTGGAATACCGGTACGCTGCCCTCATCATAGTGCATCAATAAAAGGCATCTTAGGAGGCGGTAGACCTATCATGCCAGGTGAGGTAAGCCTTTCCCACAGAGGCTATTTAATTCTAGATGAACTGCCTGAGTTTAAGCGCAATGTGCTCGAGTCATTGAGACAGATTATGCAAAATTATAAAGTTCATTTGAGTCATGGTTTTGAAAAAAGTATTTTTCCTGCTGTTAGCACGGTTTTAGCTACTATGAACCCTTGTCCCTGCGGCTATTACAATTCTAGTATTTCTGGTGCTATATGTAGATGTACTCCTCAGCAAATTCATAATTACCAATCTCGTATTAGCGGACCTCTTCTTGACAGATTTGGGATGAGTATAAGTCTTCAATTAGATGACAATTTCCATCTCAGAAAAGAATGTCCATTCAATCTAAAGGAATATTGGGAATCAATATTAAAAGCAAGAAAACTACAAATAAATCGATATGAGAAAAACTACAATTCTAATACGACCTTCAGCACTTATTTTAATGGACAGATAAGTGAACAAGATTTTCAAAAATTTAGCGGAATCTTACCAGGTAAATTTAAGAAGCTATCAAGCTTAAAAATATCTAATCGAAAACATTCTCAATTACTTCGAATTGCACAGACAATTGCAGACTTAGAAGAGTCCCATGTCACACAAGAGCACTTTGATGAAGCGATTTACCTCCAGCAATTCGTGCAATTCTCATATCATTCTGAAAGAAAGAGATAAAATGATAATTCATGTAAATTTACTTATCACTTTATTTCATTTTCTAATAACAAATAACTTAATTTCGAAAACGTATCCTCTTGAACATGAATTAACAAGAATTGAGGAGTTCTGTGAGCTGCCATCCAAATCTTGGAACGGCTGTCCCCAAAATACCTTATTGGGATGGGAAAATCATGACAAGAGACTTCAACGCTGGTATCAATTTATAAATCCAGATCAAATTCATTTAGACTATCTATCGTTTCTAAGATATAAGCTTAAAAATGATGATAGCGATGAGCACAATACTATTATCTACCTAAATTATGCTCCTCTTATTTATGCACGAGCATGTCAATTCAGAAAATCCATGAGTCCCTATCAAAGATTTCAAAGATTATTAGTCTGGGTTATGACACATAAAATGAATCCCATTAGATCTGGTTCAATCCGTCCATATTTTTGGCAGATATTAACCCTGCAATCTACACTTCAACGTAAACATGAAGAGCTAAATTCAGTATGCTTCAAACGACTACAAAATCAACAATAATCCAATAATTCGAAATTTAGAATATTAACCACCAATTTTTTTCAGCAGTTCCTTAGCATCTTTTTGAACTCTTTGATCACCGGTTGATAAAGCTTTTAATTTTAATGCCATCCTTAAATGATTTTTGGCTTCATCTTTTCGATTCATCGCTATTAAAAGATCAGCCATTTTATACTGTCCGTAGATTTGATTAGGATTATTCTCTAGAGAAGTTCTATATAATTGAAGCGCATCATCTCGAGACTTTTCTGGAAGCTTACCCAAAAACGATCTAGCAAAGGCTTTGAGTATCCAACTCAATTTTGATATTTCCCAGTAATAGGTAGCTAAAATAGAATATGGTCTTCCTAAATTAGGATTAAGTTCAATTGCTTTTTGACAGTAACCCTCTACAGCACCACCAATTCGAATTTTATCTTTACCACTTTTGAATCTAGCTAGATTACCTGTGCTGACAGCTAATAACAAATAGGTCTCAGCTCGCTCCGGATGATGCGTTTTTAACTTCTCTGTGTATTCTAGCGACTTTTTTAAAATGTTTTCAGCTTGCGCTTTTTGGCCCTCCGCAAACATATCAAGACCAATTGAATCATGAATACGAGCTAATCTACTCAGTAGATCAAAATTATTCTTATCTGGATGAAGCTGTTCTAACTGCAAATATAATTTCTGAGCCTCGACATTTTTGAAATTTAAGTAGAGCATATCACCCTGCATTTGTAGGGCTTTAAGGCGAATCTCAAGAGTTTTTGTTCCCGAATCAGATGCAAGTAAATCAAGAACCTTTTGAGGCTTTTTCATGGCAAGGTATACTTGGCCTAATTCTAACACGCTATCTGGTTGCGTTTTCTGGGCTTCCAATAGCCATTTAATTGCTTCTTCTAATTGCTTTTGCTTCCGATAATAACGGCCCAAACGTAGTTGCGCGATACCATCCCCTTTTTTTGCTAAGGCAATAGATTTTGTTACTGCTAAAGATGGGTTAGTCTCAAATAATTTATCCAACGTTTCGGAACCATCCTTTGTTACTTTTTTAGGGGGTGGTTTCAAAGTTTCTTTAGCACTCTTCCCAACGACCAATGCAAGTTGTTTTTGACGTTTTTCATTAAAGCCGGCTAAACCTTCTTCTAGTAACTGCGCAAGCTGTTTTTTCTCTTTTTGTGTGAGGAGTTTTTCTATATACAGATGAGCCTTATATTTTTCATCTTGACGAGATGCAAGATTAAACCAACTCGCTGCTAAAACAATATCTTTCTTGACACCTCGACCCGTTAGATAGCTATGTCCTAAATTAAATTGGGCTTGAGTATGTCCGCCTAGTGCGGCCTTATTCCACCAATAAAAACTGTCTTCATGACTACTCTCATTAATTTGAGAATCATAATGTAATTGTCCTAACTCAAACTGCGCATCAATATTGCCTAGTTTAGCTGCTTGTCGCAGATTAGATATTCCTGCTTCAGAACTTTCAGATTGACTCTTATGATGACTGTATATTAAAAAATGGGCCTTCGAACTATTCGATTCAGCGGCCTGCTGGAGAACCTCTAAAGTTTCATTATTGGATAATTTATAAATAGCTGCAGAAGCCTGATTAAGTCCGTTATTGAATGCTTCATAAAGTAACTCTAAAGATTTTTTAGGCATTGCTTTGTGAATACACCAAGCATAATTGTAGGTACCCTCAGGAAAACCTGCTTCATGAGACAACTTAAATAACTCACATGCATCAGCACTTGAGTTATCAAGCCTACACAGTCCAGCCTCAAAGTACGCTGCTTTTAGGCCAGATTTGACTGCGCTCTCAAATAAGTTGCAAGACTTCACACGTTCTTCTGGCGAACCATGTTTTAAGAGATGAGCCAACTGATAGGTTGCCGCCAGATGGCCTGACTCACTTGCTTGAGTCCACCATTTTAACGCCTCAGATTTAGATACAGCTACACCATCGCCTCTATAAGACATGTATCCCAAGTTATATGCAGCGTCTGCATCACCTTGTTTCGCTGCTTTGATAAATAGTTGATATGACTTATTTGGATTTCGATCAACTCCATAAAAATTTGTCCTTAAGAGAGACTGAAAATGCCTTGCCTGTCCCAGCGTTGTATCTTGGTAAGTAACTTGGCCAAAGTTCTGTTGATCGACCAATATCACTAAAAATAAATAGATGAAAATCTTAATCACTCAAGAGCCTTTCTTTAATTCATCAAGAATCCTTTGATCTCCTGAATTCTTAGCTTTTAATCCCATTAAGATTTTTCGATGTTTCTTCGCATTATCTTTTTGACCCATAGCATCGTATAACTGCGCAATCTTATAATGCCCATAGATTTGATTATTATCCTTCTGTAATCCAGTTAGATATAATTGCAAAGCATCATCTCTCGTCTTGTCCGGAAGTTTACCCAGAAAAGATTTAGCAAAAGCTTTTAGCATCCAATTCAACTTAGAAATTTCCCAATAATATGTTGCTAAAATGACATAGGGTCGTCCAACATTTGCATCGGTTTCAATAGCTTTTAGACAATAGCCTTCAATTTTACTTCCAATCTGCACCCTTTCTTTACCGCCCTTAAACCGTGCTAAATTACCAGTTGTTACTGCCAAATACACATATGCTTGTGCATCATTAGGAAAACTTTTCTGCCAAACTGAGGCAGATTCCATAGCAGCCATCAAAACTTTCTCGGCTTCGCCTTTTTTACCTGCATTAAAAAGGTCTAATCCAAGTGAATCTTTAGCTTTTGTGACAGCCCATAAAACTTTTGGATGATTCGGTTTAGATTTTAATAGCTGCTCGAAAATTTTTAATGCTTTCTCGTTTTGATATGACTTATATGCGGTTTCACCAAGTTTCATATCTAATTGAAATAAATCTTCTTTAGCTTCTTTAATTCCATTCTCTGAAGCTTTAATAAGCCATTGACGTGCCTTCTCTAAATCTAATTTATTACCTTGTTGGTTTATAATCATTTTTGATAAATCAAAGCAAGCTTCTCCATGTCCCTGAGCGGCAGCTTTACTGAGCCAATTGAATGCCTCATCATAATTTTGTGGCGTTCCTTCCCCATTAAAATAAAGTTTTGCTAGGTCATATTGTGCTTTAATAGATCCACTTTCAGCCTTCTCAGTTAGAGCTTTCAATGGGCTCACTACTTTTTTAACAGGCTTAGGTTTCTCTAATTTTTTTACTGTTTTTTTAAGGGTTTTTGGTTTAGTGGCCAGTTTTTTAGCCTTAGCTATACGAGCATTACCCATATTCAATTCTAGCTCAGTTAATTTTTTCTGAGAATCTGGCCAATTTTGCTTTGCCAAAGAACTCAATAAGACCCAAGCTCTTAAATCATTGCTATCCCCACCGATACCCTTTTGATACATATCTGCTAAATCCTGACTCGCAAGAGAATGTCCCTGAGCACTGGCGAGTTCATAGAATTCACGTGCCTTAGAATGATCAACCTTTCCTTGCAGCCCAAGCTGATAAATCTTACCAACCAAATATTGAGCTTCAGCGTCTGATCTGGTGCTAAGTACTTCAAGGCGTGATAATTCTCTAGCTGATTCCAACTCGACGCCCGGCCCAACAATTGTTAGAAAACCTAGTAAAGATGCTGAAGCTGCATGCCCTCGAGCGGAGGCATCTTCAAGGAGTTTTATGGATTTTCTAAGATCTCTTATACCTCCTAGCCCCAAAAGTAAATTCAAAGCATGTCGATACATAGCTTCGCGCTGACCTGTCAACGCCGCATTAGCATTAAACTCAAAGCTTGGTTTCTTCCATTCACGCAGATTTCTGGGCAAGTTTTCTACCACATAACCTAGTTGACGATTACTTTGGTTAGTGAACAGGTTATGTGGCCATGGAGACTCAGACAATAATTTAAACTCACTGGACGGGATTTCTTTATAAGGAATAATCCAACCAGAGTCGGCTAATCGTACTGGTCCCAATGAAGCTAGCTTTTCAGCTAATTCAATTTGCTTTGAATCATAGGCTGGCAGTAATTTATCGTATGTATCCATTGAGGGCTCAAAGTTTTGATTGATTGCTATCTTTAACCAAGCCAATGCCAAAATTGGTTGTTTATTTACTATTGTCCCATTGTAGAGAACCCTAGATAATTCGTGCATGGCTCTTCGAGAACCCTGCCTCGCTGCCATTAAATAATAATGACGTGATTTTCCAAGATGCTTCGGCAGACCATAGCCCCTCTCGTATCGCATAGCGAGGGTTAACATCGCCTTCCACTCTCCTGCATCGGAGGCCTTTCGTAAAAATGATAATCCCAGATTGCTATCTTTAGTAGTGATCTTACCGTCTAAAAGTAAGATGCCAGCTCGCACAGCAGCCTTCATATTACCTTGCTTAGCAGCATCGATATCCCATTGAATTTGTTTTTTAACTAATAATTTTTGTGCATTTATAAATTGTTGATCATTCAGCTCATCACTTATTACTTTGAGCATCTCGACAGCCGGTCCAAAACCAGCTTCCTTTGATAACTTCATCCACATCCACGATGATTCTAGAGATTTTTTACCAAGATCACCATTGAATTGACTAACCGCCAAATTATATTGCGCAGGAGCATGACCAGCAACAGCTGCCTGACTCAACCAATGTAAGGCCTCTTTATGAAACTCCACTCCTTTTTTCTCCAAAAGTCTACCCAGATTGTGCATTGCATCCAAGTCACCCGTTAAAACCTGACTTCTTAGGAGTGTCTCATAATCTTTTTTTGGATCTGACCATACAGTTAATGTACAAATCGCTATGAAAAATATGAATCGCAGTAAAGAAATCATATTACCCATATACCCGAATTAGAGTTTCTTTAAAATCATGGATACCGGCTTCGATAAATTTTGGATTTTGAGGTCGAAGAGAGCGTTCCTCTACAATTTCCACACAATAACCTTTCTTAGTCATGATCTTATGAACTTCTTCAAAATCTACGGGAAATGGTGGACCAAAATCAGGCTCAGCATCAAAACTAAATAACAAGCATAACCAGTCAAGCCTATCGATATTTAACTCATCCACTTGATCGTAATAAGCAAATCTCATATCTGGGGGTAAAGCTACTAATGCTGCTCGATCCCATATCTTCAAGGATCCTTTGCGTTTTTTAATATCCGCAGCATTGAGATTAAAAAAATCAGCGCAATAGAGTTTAAAGTCTAGGTTTCTAAAGCAATCTACCGATTCACGTACAGAAATCTTCTCTAGATTCAGTGAAAACTTCTTATCAAAATCTAATAATGCCCCTTCACAGAATTCTACTCCTGTAACATGGTGCCCTGCACGATGAATTTCCCACATATCAACACTTCGGCCACACAAAGGAACAAAAATGGTTTCGTAAGATTCTGAAAGCCAAGATGGTAAGACCTTCTTGAGGTAATAATTAGTCTCGCCCTGATCGAAGCCAAGTCGTTGTTCTTTCCACACCTGTTTCCAAAAATCTAATTTCAAGCCAACAATCCGTTTTATATCTTTGTTTTAGAATGTCCATATCAAACCATATTTGCAAGGTAATGACAAAGGCACTACATTGTTTGGCTCATTTGAACTGCGAGAAAATTATGTATCGATCTCATCTTTTCGTTTTTATTTTTATTAATTATTTCATTTATGGCTTCGGTGGACCAGCTAAAGTCACGCTAGAAAAGGTGATTGCTGAAAGAATTGCGCCTCAAGTAAATTACTTTGCAACGAGCCTGCCCATTTCTAAATCAAAGATTTCGTCTACTGGTCAAGGACTTATTGTCACAAGAAATATATATTTCGGTATACCGGTGCAAAAAGATCAAATCGTTATCTCATTAGATACAAAATATATTGATCTGGAGAAATCACAGAAGCAAGCAAAACTCAATCAGTCTGAAGCAGAATTGTTGAAGGCATTAAACGGTACTAGACAAGAAGAATTGGATGCTAGCAGAGCACGCTGGACGCGCAGTGAAGCGAGACTGAAGGAAAGTAGTGCTAGTTTAAGCCGAGTACAAGGCCTATATAAAAAGTCGGCAACAACAGCAGAAGATCTTGATCTGAAAAAACGAGAGTATGAGATTTCTCTAGCTGAGGAATTAGAAGCACGCCGGAGCTTTCAACTATTAAAGTCTGGAGAGAGAGCTGAGCAGCTACAATATTTAAGGGCCAAAGTTGAGGAGTCTAAGTTATCTTTGCAATCAACTGAGCTGAAACTTGATGATATGAATATTAGAGCTCCATTTGATGGGATTTCGGGCGAGGTTCTAGTTGAAGTAGGAGACTGGATTAACATCGGTGACCCTATTGCTGAACTAGTAGATTCTAGCTATATTGATTTGCCAGTTCTTGTCCCTGAAGAACAAATCGCTGGGATTCGTCGTATGCAAAAAGTACCGGTTGAATTTACGGCATACCCCCAATACAAAGGTCTTGAAGGATTAGTAGTTTCCATTGGACCTTTAGCCATGCTACAAGGTAAAACAATTCCAGTTATTGTTAGAGTTAAAAACCCCGGTCCACTAATTGCCGGTATGAGTGCACGTGTGAGTCTACCAATTGGACCCAAATCAAAAAAAGTTTTAGTTCCCAAAGATGCGGTATTACGAACTGCCGGTCAGAGTAAGGTTAAGGTATACGTTAATCAGAAGGGTAAGGCTGAATTGCGTATGGTCACAGTTGGTCAGGAGTTTGGTCAGTTCATTGAAGTCTTAGATGGTCTTAATATCGACGACGAAGTGGTGACAAGAGGAAACGAAAGACTCCGACCAGGCGGTGAACTGGACATCATAGAACTTAATAAAGGAGTCAGCGGTGCATCCCAATAATAATAGCCGAGATGGAATCCTTGAATCTTGCATTAAATATCCTGTAACGGTCTCCGTCGTCGTACTATTTGTTGTCTTTTTTGGACTTCGATCTCTCGTGTCACTTCCCGTTCAAATGACACCTGATATAACTAGTCCAGTTGTTTCAGTCAACACCCTGTGGCCTGGAGCGTCACCCGCTGAAGTTGAGCGCGAGATTCTGGAGCGCCAGGAACAATTTTTAAAGTCATTAGAAGGTCTGGAAGAAATGAATGCTACCGCAAGTCCATCAACTGGAAATGTGGTTTTGGAATTCAAACCTGACACCAATCTCGATACCGCTCTGTTGAAAGTTAATAATTTGTTAAACCGAGTTCCTGGCTATCCTGCCGAGGTCGAACGTCCAATCATATCTACATCAGGAGCTTTCGACAACGCCATCGGCTGGTTCATCTTTCTACCAATTGGTGATAGAGTTGATCCACAAATATCATCTAAGAAAATTTTCGTAGAGGATCATATAGAATCAGCGTTCGAACGCGTACCAGGAGTAGCTGCTGCCAATATCTTCGGTGCACAAGAGCAGGAAGTACAGATTCTATTCAGTCCCCAAGCCATGGCTAGTCGAGGCCTAACAGTTCCACAAGTAGTCGCGAAAATTCGGCAAGAAGGAAAGAACTATTCCGCTGGTAAAATTGATGAGGGTAAAAGGCGTTACATTGTACGTACAAAAACAAGCTTTGGTTCATTATCAGATATCGAAAACATTCTCTTAAGAGAAGATCCTCGTGATCGTGTTTTTCTTAAAGATATTGCCAAAGTAACAATTCAATCAAAAGACGCAGTCTCTCAAGTTAGATACAAAGGTCGACCTTGTATAGCTATAAACGCTCAACGACAAGTTGGTTCCAATGTCCTAAAAACAATGCGTGGTTTGCAAGACACCATTAAAGAATTAAATGATGGCATTCTTAAAGATAATGGATACAAATTAATTCAGGCTTATGATAGTTCAATTTACATACAAAAAAGTTTAACTTTAGTGTCCCAAAACCTTTTACTGGGTGGCTTGCTCGCAATTACTGTATTGCTATTATTTCTTCGAAACGCAAGGCCCACTTTAATTATTGCTTGTGCGATTCCTATCTCAGCTGTTGGAACCTTCCTTGGAATGTTTTTACTTGGTCGTAATATCAACGTGGTTTCTCTAGCCGGTATCAGCTTTGCCGTAGGTATGCTAGTGGATAATTCCATAGTAGTTCTGGAAAATATTTTCTCTCACTTACAGCGAGGTAAATCCCCTTATTCAGCAGCTATCGACGGTACCCGTGAGGTCTGGGGTGCTATTGCTGCCTCCACCATAACAACAGTAGCTGTCTTTCTTCCTTTGCTATTTCTTGATTCAGAGATAGCGCAACTATTTAAGGACATTGCATTGGCTATAAGCTGCGCCGTAACTTTGTCTCTGCTAGTGTCGGTTTTTGTTATTCCCACCTTAAGCGCCAACGTATTGCGTCAGAAGTCAAATGCCAGTGAATCCCATATTTTTTTCGCTAATTCACTAGCAAATTGCGTTTTAAATCTATGCTCTTCTAAATTCAAACAAATTATAGTAATCGCTACCCTTTCTATTACTTCTATTTTATTCTCTTATCTTTTGGCTCCACCTGCAGAATATCTTCCCACAGGTTCTAGAAATCTTGTGTTCAGTATTCTGATTCCACCTCCCGGCTATAATCTAAAAGAATTTATTCGAATTGGAGAAAAACTTGAAGGCAAACTCAAATATCTTTGGGAAGGTGATAAGCCCGAGGTAAGTAGCTTTTTCTACGTTGCTACACCAACTAGTGTATTTATGGGTTTTCGTTCAACGGAAGATCATACCGTAGAGGGCTTGATGAACAAATTAAGAGGCACCTTAAATACTGTACCTGGAATGATTGCGATAGTCGTTAGATCTGGATTATTCAATCAAGGATTTGGTGGAGGACGAACCATTGACTTAAGACTTACAGGACCAAAACTTGATCAACTTATGAATAACGCTAAACAAGCCTTCTTTAAAATTCAGGGTGCTATACCAGGAGCTCAAGCACGCCCAAAACCAGGACTTGATTTAGGTCAGCCAGAACTGCATATTTTACCTAATTACAAAAAGCTTGCAGAAGTTGGATATAGTAGCCGAGACATAGGTCAAACAGTAGACGCACTTGTTGATGGCGTACTTGTAACCGAATTTAGGCAATCAGATGGAAAAATAATCGACGTAAGTCTTAGAGGCAAAAAGGAACAAATAAGCAATACTCAATCTATTAAAAATTTACCCTTGTATCTTCCAAACGCAAAAGGTGTAAGCGAGCTAGGTTCTGTAGTGCAGGTAAAACACGATATGGGACCCACTCAAATTCTCCGTTTTGAACAGGAACGAGTCGTAACATTATCAATTACCCCTCCACTAGATGTTCCACTACAAACAGCAATGAAGAAAATCCGTGATCAGATAATAGAACCCATGCGACAGCAAGGCAATCTAAGTGGACCATACCGCGCTATCCTGGCTGGTACCGCCGATAAACTAACTACAACCAGAAAACAGCTACAAGGCCAATTTTTATCGGCAATATTGGTTACCTATTTATTATTATGCGCTCTATTTCAATCATTCCTAACCCCCCTGATCATATTGTTTTCCGTTCCTCTAGCAGCGTTCGGTGGTTTCTTGGCATTACGAGTGGTTAATATTACTATCGCTTCGCAGCCTTTAGACGTGCTAACCATGTTAGGTTTCATAGTACTCCTTGGGATAGTCGTCAATAATGCCATCTTAATTGTTGATCAAACATTAAAAGGTATGCAAAGTGGCCAAAGTAAACAAACTTCTGTTTCAAGAGCTTTGATGTCAAGGGTTAGACCGATTTTCATGTCAACCTTAACTTCGATGTTCGGAATGGCTCCTCTTGTACTTATGACTGGACCAGGAAGCGAATTATATAGAGGTATTGGAGCTGTTGTGTTAGGTGGCCTATTGATATCAACAATTTTTACTTTAATACTTATTCCCGCAATGTGTCTATTATTCCTGCCAGATAGCAAGTCAACTACGACTTAGGTAACTCGCATATTTTTGGTTTAGATATTAAATTCAATTGTATTAGTAATAAATATAAAGTAGTTATCATCACGCTAACTAAAGCAATTCCTTGTGAGGTACTGAGCGTCAATATATCGAAAAAATAGCCTCTTGGATCATCTCTAACAAACTCTATCGTAAATCGGAAAATTGCATAAGAGTATATGTAGGTAATCGTAACAAGACCTGGTCTTTTTGAGTTTTTATAAACCAAGCAAAGAACTATAAAAATAACTAATAATCCAAATGCAGAATACAATTGAACTGGATGCCTAAGAATGTTATCTGCAGGAAATCTTACTACAAGCCATTCTAAATACGGTAGTTTTTGAAAACCAAGACCAAAACAGCAACCATGTAGATAACAACCGACCCTACCCATAATATGTGCGGGTACCAATGATAGAATCATTATATCGCAAATTTTGATCCAGCCAGTCCTACCACGCCAGAATAAAAATCCTGCCGTAAGCCCCCCTACAAAGCCCCAATAATAGACCATACCACCTTTATAAAATTTTAAGATTTCCAATGGATTATTAGTAAAAAATTCTAAATTTAGGTGAATATAGCCCAACCTAGCACCTATAATTCCCCCAATTAGACAAGCTAACTGCATTCTGATTAGTAACCAATAGGGTAAGTTTTGATCTTTAGAGATTTTTAATAAAACTAGTGCAGCGACACAGCACCCAATAAACCACATTACACCAGAGGTAAATACTTGAAAGCCTGAAACATTTATTAGAATTGGATACATTTACTCTATCATTCCAACACGCCAGATACCTATGTAATTTTGAGTTCCTTAAGATCGAACAAATCACTATGCTCTAAAATTTTAGCGCCGTCTAACTCCATTATTCCAATACTTTGACTGTACCTTTCAGTTAATCTAGACCTTAAGTCTTCGATTTCCAAACTAAAATTTTTTATATTTTTAATAGTCCAAAGACCTAGATGAATTCGAATTTCAAATGGTTCTAAATCTAACATACGAAAACCTAAAGTATTCAAGGTAAAATCTTTCAAGGCTGAAAGAGTATGAGATGTTTCCAAATCAGCCGACTCCATTTTGATGCATAGTTTGTTTCTTAGAATAGAGACATTCTTGAACTTTAATCGATACGGCTGCTCTGAAAAAGATTCGTGGTAGTAACTACTTATAATAGCTTTAATCTCATCATAGCTAATATCGATAGGAATGTGAATAGACCAGCTTTCTGCAATTCTATGTTCATTACACAATAAAGGCATTAAATAAACATGCATTTTTTTGATGTCGCAAGCCACAAAGTTTTCTAGAATATTCTCATCTTTTACATCCGCGAGTACTTCGTGAATAGTTTGACTTAAATCTAGATTCAAAATCACTCCGACACTAAGAGCGTTTATAGGTTTCAATTTGCCATAAGCTGTAACTAATTGCTCTATGTCAATATCATCTATCCACATTCAAAACTCACAATTAGATATTATTTCGAAATCGCATATCGATCCATAGTTGATAGATAGGAACCATTCCATCCACCAAAGAAATATAGTATCCCATTAACAGACGCAGCTGCATGATATCGTCTTGCTGTTCCTCCACTTATTCCTTGACTCCATGTATTGGCATTCAAGTCATAGATATATAAATCATTGCTATAAATACCACTACCCTTACTACCACCCCATACCCACATACGATGTCCATCAATCACAGCTTGATGATTAACCAATGGTAAACCTGAAGGATGGCCTACCATCCATTGACCTTTAGCTAAATCGTATATGTCTATAGTATCAGTCAATTCAATTTCTGAATTAACTGCGATCTCTCCGCCAAAAAAGAATAGTTTATTATCATATATTACCGATGAATGTCCTCTACGGGGTGTACCACCATTACCAATATAAACCCATTCATCTGCTAAGAAATTATAATATTCGAGACTATTTAAGACTCCAGTATTATCTTCTCCACCCCATATATACATCTTCGAATCATATACATTTGCAGTATGAGAAGCTCTTGCAGTACCGCCAGCTATAGCAATATTTTCTAACCAAGTATCAGATGAAGAGTCATAAACTGTGAAAGTATTTTTCAAGATCTGATTTTTCCTTCCACCCCAGTGATAAATATAGTTATTAAATAGTACAGAGCTATGATCTGATCGTGCCTCTACAACGAAATCTGTCACTGGAACTTCTGTAGTCCAAGTCGATGTTTGATAGTTAAATACCTCTTGAGTATTCGAATCTTCTCTTGTAAGGTCCTCTCCACCCCATAATATTAATTGGTTAGACGCATCTCGCCTTATGAAATCTGCTTTCGATTTTGCTTTTGGGCCTGAAATACTCGACAGCCAACTCCCTGAATTATTTAGTATGATTGGTCCAATTAGTTTTGAAGTTCCAGATTTCTCACCATCTGTAGGTGTAATTCTCAGAAGGACTGATGATTCATTAGTTGGTAAGTCTGAAGTAGAGTTCCAAATAATATTAAAACTTTCTAATGATTTTAAGTCTACTGTAGGCTCAGTTAAATGTCCTTGATCTATATAGAACCAACTCTGACCTCCATCATTCGAGTACTCCATGCTTAGTGAGACGAGATCATCATCATTGTCACTGACTATACATGATATAGATACTGAATCTCTATAACCCAATGCATCTGGCATTGCACTTAATGTCATAGAAATGATTTCAGGAGCATTATTACTATTTGTAGTCATATCAAGGATGTCCATCGTATTCAGATACTTGCCTGCATAACTTTCACCTCCCCAAAAATATGCTTTACCGTTCCTTACAGCAACGCTGTGACCACTACGTGAACGTCCTCCGGATACACCTGACTGCCATGAGTAGTCACTAAAATTATAGATATCTAAAGAATTAATGTTTCCGGATTCATTTTTACCAGCCCAAGATATTTGGTTACCGAGATATTCTAATTGTGCATGATCATACCTTGCTATTCCATCTTCCGATTGTCCCTCTGTAATCCACTGATCAGCGTTTGGATCGTAAATATCTATTGTATTTAATGGTAAACCTGACGAGTCCACCCCGCCCCAATAATGAATATTCCCTTGATTCAGACTAGCCTTATGACCTTTTCTTGGTTGCCCTCCAGTTGCACCTGTAACCCAAGTGGCTTCTTGTAACTTATAAATACTCACAGTATTTATGATTTGACCTAAACTATCTTCCCCACCCCAAAAGATGATTTTGTCATTAACTAGGGTCGCTGTGTGACCACTGCGACCTACCTCGCTTATTGGTCCAGGGATTGTATCCCACAGATTATCAAGACTCGTTATTGAATAAACGTCTGTGGTATTTAAGATGCCTGTATCGTCTCTACCACCCCAGTGATAAACCTTGCTACCTACTAGATTTGCAACATGACTTGTACGGGCTCTTCCGCCAAAAAAACCAGTAATCCAGCTCGATGATATAATTTCATATATATCTACTGTATTTAGAAATCCGGCACTATTTTCGCCACCCCAAAAGAAAATTTTTCCTTGATCCAGTACAGCACTATGACCTTTTCTTGCTTCTCCGCCCTCCAATCCAGAAAACCACTCATTTGATTGTATATCGTAAACATCCATGGTTTTGAAAAGATCTCCACCATCTGTCCCTCCCCAAAAATATAACTTATCCTCAAAAGCAGCCCCTGCATGCATATAGCGAGGAGTACCTCCTGATTTTAGTTCCCTCCATTGCTCAAGATCAAGAATATCTAGTGTGTTAAGCTCTATCTCATCCTTATCTCTACCTCCCCAAATAAACATTTGCCCATTCCATAAAACCGCAGTATGGCCGGCACGTTTAGCATTATCGCTTGATCCTTCGTAAGCTAATCGAGACTGCGAACCTTCTTGCCATTCATTGTTAGCTATATCAAATACATCTACCGTGTCTAATTTTTTAGCATCTGTATTTACTGAACCTCCATAAAAGAATATTTTATCTTGGAAAATTACTGCTGAATGATCTGATCGAGGAGTTCCTCCACTTGGTCCAATACTCCAACTATCAGACTCAATATCATAAATATCCAAGGTGTTAGTGCGAAGCGTTTGCGATACCCGTCCACCCCATATGTAGATTTTACCTTGATAGAGAGTTGCAGTGTGTCCAAAACGAGCTGTTCCTCCATTGTGTATTAAACCAGTTTCTAGCTGATTTATCCTTGCGTCATAGATATCTAATTGATTAGTAGCTATGCCACTGGCTGGCAGACCACCCCATAAATAAACCTTACCAGCGTAACAATTGGCACTCGCGTACTCTCTATTTTCACCAATATTCATGCCATTAGTTTGGAATTCCTGATTTGCTAAATCATAAATCTGCATTTTATTAGGATTCTGACCACCATCTCCACCCCAAAAGTATATTCCTGTAGTAATATCGCTTGGTTCTGTCATTAAGCAGGAGCTTGCTCCAGATTTTGGATCTGGCAAAGTCGGTGTATCAAAATTCTCTAGCCATATTCTATTTTCTAAATCAAATACATCAACATTACTATTTAGGTTTCCGGTACCAAAACCGTTAAATATATACATTTTTCCATCGATGGAAATCGCATTATGATCTGTTCTTCTATCGCCTCCGGAATCACCTCTACTCCAAGTATCTAAATCATAAACATCTAAACTATTTAATGCGTTTCCTGTTTCATCTTGCCCAGCCCAACTATAAATTCTGCCATTCCATTCGACAATTGCATGATTTTTACGCTGGCGACCTC
>JAYZAC010000150.1:0-8773 GCA_036339875.1 bacterium
CTACCACCGCACAAATTTTAACTGATAGTGATCTTTTTGGGCCCAATAATAGTTGGTCTGAGAATTCAATTACTGGAGACCTGCAATCTGTAATTAATGACCATAACAATTTATCTGGAATTGTTAATAAAACTCAATTAACAACCTACTCAGTTCAAGCAAACTTGTATTCAACTGGTTTTGATGACGATATGGTTGCTTTGATTGCCGCAGCTTCAATTGATCAAAATAATCAATTGCATCTTATATTAGCTGCTAGAAGTGGGTTAGGCACAGCTAACATAGCCTCAAATATAACTACAAACTGGGGTCTTTTATATGTAACGATTGATCAAAATAGCCCCACCAACCTTCCCGCGAATGGATCAAATCAACCGGAACTATTAAGCTCAGCAACTTGGACTTCCTTGGAGGGTGTTTGGACAAATTTTCCAACTGGAACCACTGTAAGAGTAGAAAAAACAGCCAATGGTGTTTCAGCTTACGCTTCACCTTTCCATCCTTCCACACTCCAAGCAGTCGATACTAACTCCGTAGTTCATATTGATTGGTCTACAGATGTTAGGTTGAATACCTTTCGTGGTCCGACTTCCTTCGGTTTTGCAGCTTATTCGCAAGAAGGAGCCAGTTACCGAGATATAATTATTAATGGAATTGAAAGCTGCTCTATTACGCCTTGATTAATCCACAATTTTACTGAGAGCGTTTAATTAAATCATGCAAAGCCATAGTCACGTAGCCTGCTAGGGTACGACCTGTTGCTTGAGCTTTTTGAGATAACTTAACGTACAAAGTCCGTGGAACTTGGATACTGAAAGTCTGAACCATCTGATTCCGATGTTCCTGAGCATTGCGTACACCTACTGCCCCACTTAATCTTTGCTTGGCTCTGAGAGATTTTGAAGCTTGGCACCATTCTTCATAGCGCGCATGAATATTATCGAGAGCTTCTTGAAGTGTTTCACCCTTGGCGAAACAACCTGGACAATCTGGTAGTTCAATTAAAAAACCTTGATTTTCACCATCCTCATATGGCGTGACCAAAAAGCGATACGAAGGCAAACTACACATATTTGGACATTATAACAGCTTGAAAGCTGACAAGTTATTGGTGGTATCCTACTGGAATGAATTATAAGCTATTAAATCTGAGTGATGAAAGTTGTCGAGAGTTGCGATTAAAATTAGAAAATCATCTCTCAGACTTAGCCTTCTACACAGCTTGTCAAGATGATCATCCCTTTCGTCGTAGAGCCTATAAGAAAGTAAAAGCTAATCTTTATCGATTTGAAAATGTTTTACCAGATTATATAAATAATAAAAAGTTAAGACTCATTCCTGGCGTTGGAGAGGCTATTGCTACAGAAATAACCCAATTTGTTAATAGCGGCCAAAGTAAGAAACTTAAAACAATGAGGATTGGAATTCCTTCATTTATAGACTCACTGAAACTTGATTTGGGGTATCCAGATTGGTTAGCAAATATAGTCCGTAAGCAGCATTTTTTTCATCCACTACAATTGTTCATAGCTCTCGAATCTGGTTGGTTAGTTAATCAGCAAATAATTACAATAAGTCAAACTAGCCAATTGCGAAAAGAACTTATTTCACTGCTCACTCCTTATCAATCGAAATTAATTATTAACGAATCTATTACCTTCAAGAATCTAATCCTGTTGAATTATATTTCGATGGACTGGATCGCCGATTCAGAGCGGCAATTTCTTAATAATTTTAGTACAGTAGTTCATCCGGTAATACAAAACCCTCTTCGCTTAGCACAACGAAGTTTCTTGCTGAGCCTACTTAATCAGTCACACCTACCCAAAACTTCATTACAATACGATGATTTAATGTCACAGAATAATCAAAAAATTTTTTGTAGCTGGATGCACCCTCTATTTTATAGTCGAATCGAATCAATACAAGTCCACAAAGATACAGAATGTATTTTGTTATTATTGCATCCGCTTATGGAAGTAATGAATGTTCAACTACTCAAAAAAGTGAATCCCAAAATACCTGTGTGGTTCGCTGCGATGGCTCCCGGAATTGAAACTTACCTTTTTGGCTACGCTCATGCATTTACTAATAATTACATGATAAAAAATAAAATTCTTAACTCAGTGTCTAATTCCCGACTAGAGAGATTTTTAGAAAATCTTATGATCTAATTAACAGAGAAGCTAATTTCTGCTCGTTAGTAATTAACTTTTGAATCGCATCAGTATCTACTAAATCGTAAACTATCAAACCAGGCTCATCTTCCGACCAAGACCAGTTTTCTTGCCACTGATCTGAAGAAAAAAACTCCGCCAATAAGTCTTGCATAGCACACTCATTGGACTTCATAAAATCCCAATCTTGAGATTGATCGTCATCTAATAAAATTTTGAGCATTACGATACATTCTTCAAAATTCTGATAACTACTTAACTCAAAATAAAGCTTCTCACCATAAAAACATATGTGCTGCTGACCAAGACTTTCCCAGCCCTCTTCTAATAATTGTTCTTCCCAATCTAAATGATTCATACTCAGATACTATCAAATCATCTCAATAAATGAGCAAAATCATCCGAAATCTTAGCAAATAAATAGTACATTTTATGGAGAAAAAGCGTGGAATTTGATAAAACTTTCGGTCACTATCCTGGAAAATCATCACGAGATAAAATGATTAATTACATAAAACGTAATTATCAGTCAGTACTTGGCGATGATATAAAACTTCTTGACGAAGATGATGGACTTGCCAAAATCCGTAATAAATACTTTAGAAGATAGGACTCCCAACCAAAGCCTGAATTGTGAGCCAAGTAAAATTACTGAATCCATTCTTTTCCTCTATCTTTGATGTATTAGAAGAAATGAGTGGTGAAAAAGCTGAACGAGGAAAACTTGTTTTACAAAAGAATAAAAAGTTTTCTAGTAACGGGTTTCAAGTCATATTAAGTATAAACGGTGATGTTACAGGCCAAGTAATTCTAGATATGTCTAAGGAAGTTGCCATTAAATTGGCCGAAATCATGAATATGGAGGAAATTGGTGAGTTTAATGAAATGGTCAAATCATCAATTAAGGAAATTGGCGAATCCTTATCAGAAAAAGCAAATCAAAGATTGGTTGAGACTAAATTAGAATCTCAGATTAGCCCACCTCAACTACTGGAATCCAACTCCGTCGTAATAAAAGAAAATATTAACAAGGCAGTCATTTGCGCCCCACTTAAATTACCTTTTGGTGAAATTATAATTAACCTAGCTATAGATACCAGTTAACTTAACTACTAGTTATTGATTCTCTTTCCATTCATCGAGCCAAGCCATTTGAATAGCTTCAAGTTTTTTTTCGTTACATTCTTCTCGCTGACCTTCGAACTCATCAATTCTTAGTACCATATCTAATAGATCTGTAAAACGCACTGTCAAAGGATCCAGGTTGGGATTATTATCATAGAGCTCAATAGCAATATCTTCTAAGTCCTGCCATCGCATCAGTGCAATCCTTTCTGAGGAGGAAATTTAACAACGATATCACCGTCCACCAAGCATTGACATGATAAACGTGACTTTAAATTCACACCTTTGGCACCCTCTAGACGATCTTCTTCATCCTCGGATGCTTCATTAACATTATTCATTCCCTCTTCGATCCATACATGGCAAGTAGAACAAGCACATACCCCACCACAGGCGTGATCGATTTCAATATCATGATCGAGACACGCATCAAGAATACTAGTTCCTTCATCGGTTTCAATGGTTCTATCTAAGTCTAAAATCTTAATTTTTGGCATTCTTATATTTCCTATAATTACTTAAACATCAGCTACAGTTTTTCCGACTAAAGCTTCAGTAGTCGCTTGATTGAATAAAAGATCTGCAAGTGGCCTAGTTAAGTCACCCAAATGATCAACGATTTCCTCTAATACGGCTTGATTTTTTTCACCTCTCTGAAGAGCTTCCTTCGCCTTGGCAACCCAAACCTTTATTTCATCCACATGCTCTCGACTCATCAATTGATAGGCCTTATCATATACTCTTTCCGTGGCAACAACTATACGTTCAGCTTTATTACGGAGTTCAACAACCATTCGTAACTGAAAATCGTCCATCGCGTTTTCTATTGAATCTTCAACAATTCTTTCCATTTCTGTATGCGATAAGCCGATAGTAGGAGCAATCTCGATCGAAGCTTTCTGAGAAGACCGCTCCTCAAAAGCGTCTACTCGTAACATCCCATTTTCATCAACCATGAATGTTACTTTTAATTTTGGTAGACCGGCTGGCATTGGAGGTACTTTCACATTAAATCTACCAAGACTTCTACAATCTTCAACTAGCTCTCGCTCTCCCTGTAATACATGTAGAACAATACCAGTCTGATTATCAACCGAGGTGGTAAAGTCCTCTGTGGCAGAAACAGGAATAGTCGTATTTCTTAAAAGCACTTTTGTGACAGCACCACCTAATGTTTCAAGACCCAGAGAAAGAGGAACAACATCAAGCAGTAAAACATCGCGTTTACCACCACTTAAAATCTGTCCCTGTACTGCAGCACCCAGAGCAACCACCTCGTCTGGATTTAAACCGACATATGGCTTTTTCTCAAAATAGTCTTGTACCATTTCGCGCACTAGAGGCACTCTAGTAGATCCGCCAACTAAGACAACCTGAGTAATTTCATCATCGCTTAATCCGGAATCTTTAAGAGCTGTTTTACAGGAGCGCAAACTTCTTTTAACCAAAGCACGAATACTTTGCTCGAACTCGCTTCTAGTAATCTTTCCTTCATAACTAAAGTTCTGCTCTGGTAACTTTATACTAAGCGGTACTTCGATTTTATCAGATAACCTTTTTTTAACTTCTTCTGCAGCAAATTTAAGTGCTATTTTAAGTGCTGAATTATTTATTATTTTTGTTTCTTCAACATTAGCTTTCTCTAGAATTAAATCAACCAGAGCATGGTCAAAATCGTCACCCCCTAAAAAGGTATCACCGCGGGTTGCTAACACTTTAAAGATTCCCTCTTTTAATTCCAAAATTGAAATATCGAAAGTACCACCACCCAAATCATACACCGCTATCTTACCTTCTTTCTGAAGATCTATACCATAGGCTAGAGCCGCTGCAGTTGGCTCGTTTATGATTCGCTCAACTTCAAATCCCGCCGCTTTTGCTGCGATTCTTGTTTCTTGCCTTTGAGTGTCATCAAAATAAGCTGGTACAGTAATCACAGCCCGCTTTAGTGATTGTCCTGTAATCTCTGTTGCTCGTTCACGAATATTACGCAATACTTCAGCGGATACTTCTAGAGGTGCAACTTCACGACCGCGTACTTTAAATTTCAAACTACTGTCATCCCCTAGGACTTGAAATGGAAGACGATCTAATTTTTCTCCGAGTTCGGTATAGGTCTTACCAAAAAAACGCTTTGCAGAATAAACTGTATTCTCAGGATTTTCGCTGAAGTTAGCTAATGCTTCGCGACCAACTAGAACCTCGCCATTCTCAAGATAGGTTACAACCGACGGTACAATTCCGTCATCATTATTTTTTAAGATCTTTGCTTGATCATCCTCAAACAGAGCGGCTAATGAATTTGTTGTTCCAAGATCAATACCCAAAATAGGCTCAACTGATTTATCCTTCTTCATATTTTATCCAATAATTCTTCTACAGTCCCTAGAATACGGTCATAATACCGAACCGTATTAAGCTGACTTCTCAACTCCTGCATGAAATCTTCATCTACTGTCGAGCGACTCAAACATAAATCTAAACCTTCACCAACCTCTTTAAGAGAACGCTTGCGAAATTTTTCAGCTTGATACTCAATTTCCTCCAAGCGAGATTCGTCAAGCTTTACAGCCAGAATCTCTAATTCTTCTTGAAGCTCTAACATATCCATTAAAAAAGTTCCTGGAAGTTTCTTCGAATCAGTTTTCAGACCGTTATCTTTCTCAATCATATTGAGTAAGAATTCCGCCCGAAACAAAGAGTCTTTCAGCTCCTTATAGGATTGATTAACCCAAGCCGAAATTTTAATTGTCCGCTGTTTGGACTCTTCATCTGCAACTCTATGATGATCCGGATGTGTTAATTTTGAGAGCTCTAAGTAGCGCTCTTCCAGTAGGTCTGAATCATAGGAATAAGCATGTTTCAGCCCAAATACGTCAAAAACATCAGGTCGTTGAGTCTTGAGTTGAAGCTTACCCGTTTGTTCATCAAGCAAGCAGGAGCGAAAAGTTAGCTCCATGCTTATATCCCAAAAGAAGTACCGCAACCACAGGCCGTCTTAGCAATGGGATTGTTGAATTTAAAGCCACGATCTATTAAACCATCACTAAAATCCAAAACCGTTCCGTTCATGAAAATGTAAGATTTTTTATCCACAATTATTTTGATGCCCTGCGATTCAAACACATGATCAAAATTTGTTGGTTCTTTTGCGAAATCTAGATGATAATTAAAACCTGAACAGCCTCCGCCTTTCAGAGACATACGAAGGAATAGCTCCTCGCACTCCTGCTCTTTCATGATACGCCCTAACTCAGAGGCACCCCTTTCTGAGATTTCAATCGCCATCTTCGCCTACTCTTCTTCCTTGTCTGCTTTATCTTTAACATCTTGCAATGCCGCTCTAATAGCGTCTTCAGCTAACACAGAACAGTGTATCTTAACCGGAGGCAATTGTAGCTCGTCAACGATATCGGTATTTTTAATCTCGAGTGCTTCATCTACTGTTTTACCTTTCAACCACTCTGTTGCCAACGATGATGACGCAATCGCCGAACCACATCCATATGTTTTAAACTTCGCATCTACGATACGATCTTCTTCTACCTGAATCTGTAATTTCATTACATCTCCACATTCAGGAGCGCCTACAATCCCAGTACCAACATTGTTAGCGTCTTTATCCAAGGACCCTACGTTACGAGGGTTGTTGTAATGATCTAAAACTTTATCACTATAAGCCATGATTTCCTCCGCTGAAAATCCCTAATGGTGTTGCCATGTGACGGTTGATAAATCTATACCGTCCAGCACCATCTCATACAAAGGCGAAAGTTCGCGTAATTTACGAACACCTTTAATCATACTTTGGACTACGTAATCCACTTCTTTTTCTGTTGTAAATCTTCCAATACCAAACCGAATCGATGAATGTGCTAGTTCATCGCTCAAACCTAATGCTTTTAGTACGTAAGAAGGTTCCAAACTTGCTGATGTGCAAGCCGAACCACTTGATACAGCAATATCAGGAATGGCCATCATCAAGCCCTCGCCCTCCACATATGCAAAAGAGATATTACTCAGTCCTGGGAGTCGATTTTCAACACTACCATTGACCTGCGTATAGTCAAGTTCTTTGAGTAATGCTTGTTCTAATCGATCACGTAACTTTGAGGCGCGTTTTGTCTCGCCTTCCATCTCATCAATTGCTATCTCGACAGCCTTACCGAAACCTACGATAGCGGGAACGTTTAGGGTTCCAGAACGCATTCCACGCTCATGACCGCCCCCATGAATGATTGGCTTTAGCTTAACTCTCGGTTTACGCTTACGGACATACAAGGCTCCAATTCCTTTGGGTCCATATACTTTATGTCCCGACATGGACAATAAATCTACACCAAGTTCTTCCACATTGATGGGTACTTTCCCTAATGCTTGGGCGGCATCAGTGTGAAAAAATATTCCACGCTCCTTGCATAATTTACCAATCTCGGCAATTGGCTGTAAAACCCCTATTTCATTATTCGCAAACATCACAGATACGAGTAAAGTGTCATCTCGAAGCGCAGATTTCAATTCATCAAGATCTATCAAACCATCCTCTTTAACGGTCAAAAACGTTACGTCAACGCCTTTTTCTCTCTGCAAATACTCTGCTGTATCTAGTACGCATTTGTGCTCTGTCACTAATGTAACGATGTGATTACCTTTTTCTTTATACATTTCCCAAAGTCCAGCCAAACTCAGATTGTTTGATTCGGTCGCACCTGAAGTGAAAATGATTTCCGAAGGCTTTGCACCTATGGCATCAGCTATTGATTTTCGAGCATTTTCTACGGCTTCCTCTGCTTCCCAACCAAACTGATGATTTCGGGACGCCGCGTTACCGTAGACAGATGTGAAAAACGGTACCATAGCCTCCATTACTCGTGGGTCTACCGGAGTGGTAGCTAAATAATCCATGTAAACTGCTTTACTCATGCAGTACTCCTTGCGAGATACCTGTATTGGAAACTGTCGAGGAATTAATCGCGTCTATATTCGCTCTCACAATTTCCCCAAGATTAGTATCTTCTAATATACGATTTATCTGCCGACTGACGTCCATCATTTTGACGCGTGATCCACAGACGTTATAACATTTGCAAAGGCTATGATCAGATTCAATGCATCCCGTGATCGATATTGGTCCATCCACCGCCTGTATTACATCTTTGAGTGTAATGTCTTCAGGATCGATTATTAGACTGTAACCACCTTTTTTACCGCGTGTGGCACGCACCAAGCCCTTACGAGACAAATTTTTCATTAAATTTGCTATAAAATCAGCAGATAGGCCGAACTTTTCGGCAAGACTGCCCGCCGAGGTAATTTCATCACCTCTTTGAACTAATTCAGTGATTAATAAAACACTGTAGTCGACTTTTTTAGAAAACTTAAACATCCTATATTTCCTTAACCCGTACTTTAATAGTACTACTTTAATTATCCATAGACTATACTAGTTTGAGTTAAATCGTACCAAAGTA
>JAYZAC010000151.1:0-37352 GCA_036339875.1 bacterium
AGATCATTAGGTCTGGAATTCATGAATGTTGATATTCAAAATAGTGAGTTTAACAACTTTGTTAGTAATAAAAAAATTCAAGTTGGATTTCAGATGGTATCTGGAATGAAACGTGAATACGCATTAAAAATAGTCTCTGAACGTCAAAATAAAGGTCTATTTACAAGCCTTGGAGACGCTTGGCGCAGGCTACCCCCAGAAAAAGGTATATTCGAAGCACTGATTCTAGCAGGGGGCTTCGATAAATTTGGCCTTGAGCGTCGTGAATTACTCTGGCAGTTGTGGCTACTCGAAGGACGTCCACAAACAGAAAGCTTTGCCGAACTTGGTAATTATGAGCCTAGTCTTGCCGGACTTCCGGCTAGTTCAAATTGGGATAGCCTTATACAAGAACTAAGTGTCATGGGGTTTTCTACAACTAAGCACCCCATGCAATTCATCCGTAAAGGTCTCAATTCTCAAGAAGTTCTCGATTCAAAAGATTTCAATGACCTATATAATCGTAGAACCTATCAATGCTGTGTGGCTGGAATGGTTGTCACAAGACAAAAGCCACCCACTGCAAAGGGTTTCGGCTTCCTCACTCTTGAAGACGAATTTGGTCTAATTAATGTGGTCGTTAGCCCTAAAATGTGTGAAAAATTCAGAATTGTTTTTCGTACTGCTGCTTTTGTAATGGTGTATGGTCAAAGAGAAACACGTGACGGTGTTGTTAATATCAAAGCTACTAAAATCAATGAAATCAAAATCTAAACTTAAATTAAGCGATAGCATCTTAAATTTCTATGGAGCTTAATTTCTCAATTACTTCGATTTAAATTTTGTAAATTTGATCTGTTGCCATCATCAAACTTCTAGATGTTCCAAAATTGGGTAACATCAAAATTTTACGGGAAATCGCTGTAGTTAAAAGCTTTCAGGGTTCATTATCAGCCTTAATCTATAACAATTAGCACAAAATATTTGTAGTAAATGTCAAGCAGTTGTTATCCATACAAAATATTATTAAAATATATAGTGGGATTATATAAAAAGGGGGAAATGTGTCTAAGCCTGACTCAAACTCAGCGAAAGTGCTAATTAGCAATCCGGTGATTGGGCTAACGATTGTTGCTCTGGTAGCTGGATCGCTTTTTTACATTTACGTAATCCATGCTCATCTAGTTCATTTACAGCTTTACAAATCTGCTATCATCAAAACGGCTGCAGCTAATGAACGAGATAAAAAATCTTTTCGTGACAAATACCTAAAGTTCAACCACGGTCTTTACACCCTTTCAGAAGCGTCTGAAAAATTTCTACAAACGTCACTAGAAAATCAAGCTCTCTCTCAATACACTGAATGCAAGTCACAAACTCATAGGATGTTCAAACTCCTAACGCCTGCTGACGATTCTGGTTTAGCGAAGTTAGAGAATCTTACGTGGAATTCGGCGGAGCTTATATTTGAAATACACACTCGAAATGAAGATAAATTTTTCGATATGCTTAGCCGTGTAAAATCAGAAAATCCAAGTTTTGGTCTTCACATCGACCAAGTGAGTCATAAGAGTGACCAAAGCAACGGGTATGCGGTTGTCAGAGGTAGACTCACACAAGAAGACTGTAGGGGAGGGCAATTATGATGCGTTTAAACAATGGTATATGGATTGCCTTCGGCACGCTATCGCTTTTCTGTATGAGTTACCTAGGAGCGTATCAAGTCATAACAAGCCCTCATCTCGAAAACATGAGATCAAAATTTAAGATTTTGATTCAACAGAAGAAGCATGTGCACAAGCAATCTCGTCAGCTGAAAAAGGCCTGTCTAGCCCATTCCCAAGAGGAGTCATTTCTACGTTCAAGGGTTGCTGAGTTAGAGAGTGAGAACCAAGACATGTATAAACAGTCGATAGATTCTAAGGAACTCATTCAATTCTACGAAACCGTGACAACTTTAGGTGCAGAAAATAATTTGAAAACGACCTCCATGGAGAGTGAGACCATTCAACTCAAAAGTGGCGCCATATTGAACCTAACCTTAAATATTGAAGGTCCAATGAGTAACCTTTTGATTTGGATACAGAGTCTAGAAACGACAGACTACCCACTGGTAATTAATCACTATTCCATGACTAAGGAGAAAACTGGAGAAGATTTGTACACGAATTTAGCTATTCAACTAAGTTTACTAGTAGAAGAATAAGCTAAAACAATTTATTCCAAAGTTTCTTAGCCGTCTTTTTGATGCTGCTAACTAGATTGGTCTTTGGTGGCTTGTCTACATTCATTTTAGTTGAAGTGTAGTCATCATTCCCACGATTCTTTCTTTTGCGCTTTCTTCTACGTTTTGGCCTTTTCTCCTCTGGCGCTGACATCTCAACTACGCTTTCTGTACTTACTTTTGGCACGTCTTTCTGCGACTTATTATTTGATTTGCGTTGAGAATGACTTGGTTTGGATTTAGATTGCTGATCTCGAGACTTAGATTTAGCATCATTGACCAAATTTAGATTGCGATCTAACCAAATTGGTTCTACTCCGATCTTTAGTATGATCTGTTGTAGTAAATGAGTCTTATTTCTAACAGAAAAGGTCAGACTTTTACCCTTTCTACCCATGCGCCCTGTTCGACCAGTTCTATGTGTGAAAGATTCTAAATCCATTGGAAAGTCGTAGTTAATAACGTGTGTCACATGAGAAAAGTCTAAACCTCTACCTGCAACATCAGTAGCTATCATAAATTTTACACGTTTCTTCTTAAATCTTTCAAAAATACTAGTACGACGACTTTGCGGTAAACCGCCATGAATCATTTCGATGCTTCTTACACGCTTCTTGACCACTTCATAGAGCTTATCCACATTAAGTCTTGAATTACAAAAAATTATGGCTTGCTCGATATCTTCCTCAGAAATATATCTAATTAAACAATCCATACGGTTTCTGGAAGCTGTTGCTATAAAGAAATGATCAATCGTTTCAGGAACTTTTTCTTGTGAGATCAACTTGACCTGAACTGGATTATTTAGTTGATTCTGAGCCAATGTATCTATTTCAAGTGGCATCGTTGCCGAGAATAAGAGTTTCTGATGCTCGTGGCCCATACAAGATAGTATAAAATTAACATCCTCCATGAAACCCATGTTTAACATCTCATCAGCTTCATCAAGTACAAAGCACTTTATATGCCGCATACTGACATTAGACGAGTAAATGTGATCAATAAATCTACCAGGTGTTGCAACTGCCAACTGAGCAGTCTCCAACTCTACTCTTTGCTCACCCATCGGCACACCGCCGTATAACAGGCAAACATTAGTCTCTAAAAATTTGGAGAGTCGATCAATTTCATCACAATACTGAAATGCTAATTCTCGGGTAGGCACTAAAATCAAAATCTGTAATTCTTTAAGTGTATGATCAATTCGCTCTAAAACTGGAATTGCACAAGCACTTGTTTTACCAGAACCTGTTTTCGCCAAACCCATTAGATCTCTCCCATCTAGAATGGGCTGAATACTCTGCTCCTGAATAGGTGTCATAGTCTGATAGCCAATACTCTCGATACCTTTCTTAAGAAGCGGATCAATATTTAATTCACTAAATTTCATGCTTTCCATCTCATTAAAATATTAATATGCTCGGAGTCTTTCTCAATGCGTAAAGGACTGGTATGTATCACGAAGTCTTTAATGCTATAAGAAAAAAGCATCCAAAAAGTGGTCCAACTACACAAACGAGTAGAATCTATAAAAACCGGCTGCGAACTACCAATTTTAGAGAATAATATCCCTAGAATAAACACAGTTAGGCCAAGCGTTGACTCAGCG
Source organism: bacterium (assembly GCA_036339875.1). Taxonomy (GTDB): domain Bacteria; phylum Muiribacteriota; class UBA6191; order UBA6191; family UBA6191; genus JAYZAC01. The sequence continues at coordinate 3,813 of JAYZAC010000151.1, forward strand.
CATAGACAAAGTTTTGACTCTCTTGTTTTCATGTTCACAGATTGCTTCATTTTCAACAGAATTAAGATATCTCTCACAAGGCTTTGTGAAAAAATTAAGCCCGCAGTGTAGAGTAAAAAGGTACCCCAATCCAAATCACGAGGAAAATTTTCACTAATAGATGTCTGAAGCGCTATCAAAGAAAGTACAATAATCGTTGAAAGCTCCAAATATTCAAGTTTGGAAATTGATAAATCCTTCCACAAATTCTGATGTCATGATTATCCCATAGCATTCGTTTAATGTGAAATTTTGTATACTGCAGATATGTCTTCATGGTCACCAATACATCTAGGTCATCAATTAATTGAGCATCTTTCGATAAACCCGTTTGTACCAAATATTTACTTGGAATCGGGAATAATTCAAACTATCGCCACCCAATTATGGCCTCGGAACATTCTACGTACTGGCAATAATCTTCACTTAATTGAACTTGATGATGGAGATAAACTTTGTCTGGTAGAAATGAAGCCCTCAAAACATGCAGAAGCTGTGGTCATATTAGTCCATGGCTTAAATGGTGATTATGAATCACATTACATACAACGAATGGCAATGCAATCAAATCAAGAGGGATGGCTTGTGTATTGCGTAAATTTAAGAAATTGTGGACCATCCTTAGGATATTCAAAGACGATTTATAATGCTGGTAATTCATCTGATCTCATTCAAGTTCTGAAATGGATTGAATCAAATCATCCAAACTTACCTCGATTTCTCTGTGGTTATTCTCTAGGTGGCAACATAAGCCTAAAAGCGATGGGGGAACTAAAGCCAAAATTATTACAGGGTGGCGCTGTAATTTCAGCACCAATAGATTTGTTAGCTAGTGCAGAGAAACTAGCACAGCCCAAAAATAAGTTTATTAATCGAAATTTACTAAAATACTGCGTGAAAAACTTCAATAATATGCGAAATAACCTAAAAAATAGTCCCAATTATATAGTACTTAAAACCCATTTATTGAGAGATTTTGATGAAGGTGTAACTGCGCCGATGGGGGGATATATCAATGCCGAGGATTACTACCGAAAATGTTCTTCAATTCATACCGCATCAAGTATAAATATCCCCGTTCTGATTCTTAGTTCAAATGACGACCCAATCGTTGATCACTCTTACCTAAACGTTACTCAGAAAAACCCAAATTTAGAGCATATTATAACTAACTATGGAGGTCATTTAGGATTTATACAACACGGGCCAAGTGGAATACATTGGATGGAAGACACACTTTGTTCATGGTTTAAGTCTCTCTTAAAAACATAGAATAGAAGACGAAATGTAGCATATCCATACCGATTTTGTTATTCAACAAGTAATACGATCTAAATCTATGTTGTTGTGTCGGTATTTAAAGCTCCAGTATTAAAAAGAGATAAGGGGGAAATTATGAGTAAAAAAATCTCTACAATCAGCTGGATATGGGATAGTTACAGCGCTAAATTTACTGAGATACGTAAGGCAATTAACGGGATAGTATCTGGCACTAAAGTACCGACAAAAAATTTATAACCGAAAATTAGTCCTTCTCTAGGATATAAAATAAATGAATTTTAATAGTATCAAAGGAAAGAAACACTAAAGTGATTGTGTAAATTCTTGAAGACTCCAGGCTACTTTTTTAAGCTCCTGATTGACTTTTAAATTTGGATTCCAAGCACGAGGTCTCAACATTAAAACCCATGAATTATCATTTGTATTGAGATTGACTAAGAGATTATCTCTGATTAATAAATCTGATTCAATGAAGACGAAATTAAGCTCTGTAAGATGTTTTCGTAAAGCTTCATATTGAACTACATCTTTAATAGTTAAACGATAAAAGTAGGAGTGACTCAATCCACATTTCAACCATAGTCCAATAACTGCTGCACTTAAGCTAATTGCAAAAACCATACTCGCTATTCCTGCAACTGAAATCAATAAAAAAGTAAAAAAACTTGGTAATTGATTCAAATCATTAGTTGGCATTCTTTGTAAACACAGTAATACCGTCCACATTACAATCATAAGAATAGTTATAATTGATGCTAGTACGATAGCATGATAGATCAAATGGGCAGGACCGGCTCCCTTAAGGACACTAATCTTCTTATCTTTCAACTTTACTCCATTTCGTCAAAAGCTGCTTTGCTGGCTTAAAACCTAATTGATGAGAGCGCCTTAACATGTTCATTGCAGATTCCCAATTTTGATTGATTCCTTCACCACGACCAAGCATTAAAGCTAAATTATAAGCAGAACGCGCATGACCTCGGTCAGCCGCAAGTGTGTAAGCTCTCACAGCAGCGGATTTATCAATATTCCCACCAAGACCTTCATCGAGACAAACAGCTAAATTAAAAAGTCCTTCTGGATTACCTAAATCTGCAGCCTTCTGATACCAATACCTAGCCTTCGTATAGTCTGAATTAATACCTATCCCATGATCATAAATTAAACCTAAATTTAAACTTGATAAAGAATCTCCTGCTGCACTGGCTTCGCCAAACCAATAAATAGCTAAATCGATATCTGTCGGACTTGTTTCAGGCTGCGTAGCTCTTACTGCAAGAGTAAACATCGCTCCCACATTCCCAAGTCTTGCTGCTCGATTTAATACTTGCTCGAATTGTACATCTATCTCAGAAACGTTCTTCTGTTGATACAGCCTTAAATATTCTAAACAACTTTGTAGATTACCATCTTCGCATTTCGCAACCAACAGCGAAAATTGAGATTTGCTTCTGCAACCAAGCAAGCTTATGCAAAAAATTAAAGAGAAAACTAATTTTTTTTTTAAAGTCATCAATCAAATTATGTCAAAGAATAATCCTACATTTGAAGGGTTTATTCTAGCATGCTCTCATTCATTCATTCATGAAAGACGAAAGTAAGCATAAGAACAAATATGCACAATTTCATTCATTTAATTATCATTTTGTTAGCATCGATACAGTTTCTGGATGCTAAAACCGAGTATAAACTCAAAGTCCTTGAATGTATTCCAGGACTTCAATCCGATTCCTTTCAAGAACTGGAAGACAGTTTATTATGTCTTCACAACCTTCAACTAAAAGGTGAAGGTGCTGCCGGCTACTCTATATATCAATATTTTTATAATGGAGCTCCTCAACGAGAGCAAAACCCAGATTTAGCAATGTCTTACCTGGTTTCAGCAGCTCGCTTGAACCATCCAAGGAGTCTTGACCGCTTAGCATGGCATTTTGAGACGGGTAAAAATATTAATCGAAATCTCGAAACTGCATATTCACTTTATCTTAAAGCTGCTGAGTTAGGTTTTACTCGATCTCTTGTGAATCTAGGACGTTGGTTAATTTCGGGCGAGGGTATTTCTCAAGACACTGAAGCTGCTTTTCAGCTATTTTATCAAGCTTCATTAATGGGTAGTCCAGACGCACAATTCGAACTTGCACATATGTATAAATTAGGTATCTCGGTTAGCAAAAATATCGATAAATATAGAACTCATTTACGCCGAGCCGCTAGCGGAGGGCATGTCGGTGCCATTCTAGAAATTTCTCGAAATCATCTTGAGGGACGTTTTGAACAAAAAAATATTCATAAAGCTCTGCAGTGGATGAAAACTCAAGAAGGCAATCCACGCATTGATATGATGAGGTCTATGCTGCTTATGTCCCGTCCCGAATATAAATACAATAAAGAAGGGCTAGAGTTATTGCGTTTACTAAGTCGATCTGGTCATGCACCAGCTTCTAAATTTATATCAGAACTTCATGAAAATGGTCATTTCCTAACTCATAAATCTAACACTGTAAAACAAATATATACTCGCACAGCTCGCCGACAAGCCGGACATCTACCCCCAATTTCAAAAGATTACTCAAAAGGGTTTAGTAGTCTTAGGGATGTACCAAAATTTCTGGAGAAATATGACTCTAGAAATTCAGAAATCTTATGGACTAAATCTGAAAATGATATTAGCGAGGAGAATTCAAAAATAAAGGAAACCGCATTATCAGCCTCTGGAAATTCACTCAAAAAATGGCTTAATGAATATGAGAAAAGAAAGAAAACCCAAAATGATGTAAAAAATAAAAATGAATACGATCAGATCGGTAAAAACACAAAGATTAAAATAAAGAAAATAGCTTCAAAGAATATACAATTGGAAGAGAATCAAATTTTAAATAGAAGTCGCCTCATTGAGCAAACATTAGAGGAAATAAAAATTGTTGATCCAATTGCTAAATTAGGTCAGTGTTTAATGTTGATCAACAATCGCATATTACTTGCGAACAGCTATTTTAGTATTGGATATTTTGATCTAATGAACTCTCAACTGGAGAAAGCCATCAATGAAAGTTTCAAGATCTTGAACCTACTATCAAATCATATAAATAAGAAGTTAGCCTATCCTGAGATAATTAGCGCAATAAATAATACAGAAAAATTAAATGCCGCTAAAAATCTATGGACTCAGTCATTTGAAGATCTGCGCTTTGGCTCAATTGAGCTTGTTAAATCAATAAAAAACGCCATTAACTTGTATATTGAATCTAGTAACCAGGATAAAGCGAAAGAACTAAATCAAACTCTGAATGAACTTCTATTCGGAAAATCAAATTATGGATTTCTATGTGTAAGCTTCGACGAAAATCATCCATTAAATAAAATTTCAAAGAGCCTAATTGATAGTCCTTTCGATGTAATCAAAAACTAGTATTTATCGTGTAATATCCACTTTTCTGAATCATCAAGAATAAACTCTTGCTCTCGTAAAACCCCACCAGCATCATTATATGCAATATTTAGCCGACTATTTTCGTTACAAACCATGCTTGGAGAGTACAGTAATTCATGAGCTTTGAGATATTCTTCGTAAAGATTTAAGGTATTAAAAGTTTGACTAGCTCTATCAAAATCAGATGCATTCAGAACCTTAGCTCGGCAGCCAAAGAATTTAAGAGTTAGACCGGTCTTACCAAAATAGCTTGGCGCTCCCTTATTCTCTATTTGATAAAGTTCTTCACCATTAGCCTTAATTTTTCGAATAATCAATTTATAACCCCGCCCAAGACGCCCCTCAATAGCTCGACGAATCCTCCATGCATCAAGCACGAGAGCTTCACCGGGTATACCAAATCTAAAAAAAGCGTAACCCAAGCCTTGCTTAGTACGCTTTTTTTCAATTGCATTAAGCATCTGAGAAAGTGCTGAACTACTAACAAAATTATATTTCAATTTTGATCCCTTAGGAAAAATTTGATTGGAGAATTGCCATCGATCCGTAACTTCATACTCGATAACACGATCTCGACTCAATAGTCCTGATTTAAGACTTTTATTAAATATCAAATTAGGTTTTCCTAGAAAACGATTCTCACTGGCAATATCTGGACTAACTAATGCCCATGGGACTTGGAGTCGATTATTTTCATCGTAAACTATGCAGTAACTATACGTGGGCACACCAAAAATCACTGGTTTACCTAACTTCTCCCAATTTGCTGCAACCTCCGGTAACCATTCCCAATCACTGACTTTCAATGGTTGATTCGAAAAATTACTTCTCTTGTAGTCATATAACATTGGTATAACAAGATCCACATGGTTCAGAACTTTTTTCATTAATTTTTTCTTATACCAAGAGGACATAGGAGTAATACTTAAAATAGCCTCGGGAAGCTCTATCCTCAAGCTGGACATTAATCGTTCAAATAAATTGAAATCTATATGCTTGCCCTCAAGATCAATTTGCACACCTTTAACATTTTGATTTAAGTTATTAAATAAAATGAAGTCCTTTTTTATTACCTCAACAATCCAAGGAATTATTTCATCTGGAATAAGATTTAATTGATTTTTAACGAAAGGATCTATTCCACTATTAGCAAAACTGTAAGCTAAGTGAATTTCTTCAAAGCTAGTCAAACCCTTAAACTGTTCTGGAAACCGAAAACTTTTTTTCAAGCGTTTCACACTCGGATGACCACCTGCAGCGCTAAAATGTCCAACTCTATAGAACAAACCATGTATCGGAATTTTTGATAGCTCGATCTGACTACGACTATCGATTTCATGTTTGAGATGCCAATGCCAAATGTAATATCTGGGAGATGATGATTTAATCACTTGTATTGACAATATAAATATAATGATAATTTTGAGGATCTTCATGCCGGCAAAGTATCTTAGAGCAATACCCTTGTCAATAATCATTTGGTTCAATCATCAAAGTTGTCATCTGTGGTCCAATGGTATGCCTGAGAGATTATACTATGATCGAATCCTGACTATGACAGCTTGGAAAATTAACCATCTGGATAGGCCGCTTCGAGAACTCAAAAAAATAAGGAAACAAACTCGAAGCACTATAAAATGTGATAAAAAGCCATACTTAAAATTATGTAAAAACTTAAGAATAACACCCCGTCAAAAGGCTTTTTTAAATGAATATCTCCTGGATTATCCTCCTCCTAATAAATGGATTCACTGGGCAGCACCATTAGAAATTGATGACTATTTAAGAGCGATTACAGATTCTGCAATCGAAGAATATCTGAAAGAAAAATCAAACTTTCTGAATGATTTTGATCCAGCACTTGTTAAAATGAATGTGCTGTCAGAAAAGTTGGCTCGATTCCTGAAACTAAATTACTCTAGTGGTTCATTTAATCAAATTAACGATATTCCGTGGTGGTATTTTTTAATATTATTACTACTCATATTATTGAATATAAGTTTATGCAATGACCAGTATTTAGCTGCCGATACAAAAATGAGAGATAAGCTATGTCAGTACTTATAATAGAAGATGAAGAAATTGTAGGACATACTCTGAAACAATTGATCAAACTTCGCTATGATACGAAGGTTACTACAGCCGAGACCATAGAGATTGCCCGACAAACTCTGAAAAATGAATTATTTGATTTATTGATTGTAGACTACAATTTACCGGATGGTACGGGATATGGTCTACTTTGTGAACTAGCTCATGAATTAAATTGGCTAAAGGAAACCACCCTGATTTTCATTAGTGGCGTTTCTTACGTAGATTTAACTCCAGAGTTTCGAGAATCTGTCAAAATCTTTAAAAATTTACATGTTCGGAATAAACCTATGAGTGCAGATGATCTCTATCAGATTGCAGATCTTGTACTATCTTCATGAGGATACCAGACTAACCCCAATTTGATGGCGATACATCCTGACCATAACTAAACTCTACCCAACGTTTTTCGGGATCTTGTGTCATACATACGTAGCCAGTATTCTTATCCACAAAGACGGGTTTCGTAGCATTAATACCGGCCTGGATTAACTTTTCATAAATAAGATCTACTTCTAGACGAGAAGAGAGTTCAAAACCAAAATGTCTTAACATACTTTCACTAACGGAGTCTGAAGAATTACACTCCAGTGATTCAACTAAAACCAAAACTGGACCGCTTCTGTCAGAAGAGATTAACCAAGTGACTCTTCTACCTTTATCGACTCGATCTTTAATGACATTCATCTGGCAGAAATCTAGATAAAATTGTAGAGTCTCATGCAATTTTTTTGTTTCTAAAGCACAATGAGTCCATTTCATAAAGGAGAATCCTTATGTCCAAAGTCATAGTTTTCGGTGCGAGCGCAACTGAAACTTGGGAACCAATATACCAAGAGGCCATTTTATTAGGTAAAAAACTCGCCATGTACGGTCATGAAGTTTGGAATGGGGGGTACTTTGGTCTAATGGGAGCTGTTAGCCGAGGTGCATTTTCTGAAGGGGGAGTAGTTGTGGGCGTAACGTCTAAAACCTTCAGTTTTAGATCAGGTGAAAATCCTTGGTTAAGTAGAAAAATAGAAGCTGATGATAGTATACAACGACTAAAAATAATGCTTACAGAATGTGATATCGCTATCGCTCTTCCTGGTAGTATAGGTACATTAAATGAAATATTGATGCTCTTAACTCTATGGAAAGTACGCGAAATCAAAATGCCCTTAATTGCTTGGAAAAGTACTTATATGAATCTACTCAATCATTTAAATCAAAATCAATATTTAGACTCTGAAGCACTATCGAAGATATTTTTTGTGGATAACACCAAGGATATATTTGAACGTAATCTTATTATGAGCGTGTAATTTTGACTTTATATTCAGAAAATGGTTTTTTTTAGAATCATTATAGGATAGACTGCGCCAGAAGATCGATTTGGTGCCGAATGGAAGGATTGGAGCATGTCATTAAAACGCTTTCAAGTTAAAGACGAAGAGGGAAAATTATGCTCCAGTAAATGCTGGGTAAAAGATTCTGTTGGAGGTTACCAAATCGGAATAGAAATTCTTAGCAAAGGTGTTCGTTACGAAGGTTTCTCTGACGCCAGTTGCGAGCAAATTGCTTGGTATGACGTGCGGAGTCAATTAACCGAGCTAGGTTACAAAATTATCGAAGATGTACACGAGTACTAAGTAACTTTAGAAGTGTAGTTTCTACCAGTATGAAATTTTGGGGGACATAATGTCCATAACTCCAGAAATAAAAATAACCAATACCCTCACGAATAGTAAGGAAGTCTTCAAACCGATACAAGATGGTGAGGTTTCCATCTACGCTTGTGGAGTTACAGTCTATGATTTGTGTCATCTCGGACATGCAATGCAAGCGATCATTTACGATACCATCGTAAGGTACCTGCGCTATAGAAATTTTCAAGTAAATTATGTTCGAAACTATACTGATGTAGATGACAAAATAATTGATCGTGCCAAAGAGCGGGGCATTAGTCCCCTAGAGCTATCAAACGAAATGATCAAAGCTTGTGACGACGATTTGGCATCTGTGGGTGTTCAACCTGCAAGTAGTCAACCAAAAGTTAGTGATTACATTCCAGAAATAATTAGTTATATAAAAACTCTCATTGAAAAGGGCTACGCCTATTCCACAGAGAAGGGTGATGTTTATTACGAGGTCAGGAAAAAATCTGACTACGGTAAATTGTCTAATCAAAAAATTGAACAATTGAGATCCGGACAAAGAATACTTAGTGATGATGAAAATGTGAAAAATGATCCCCTTGACTTTGCATTGTGGAAATCCAGTAAAGTTGAGGGTGCTAGTTGGGAATCACCCTGGGGCTTAGGAAGACCAGGATGGCACATTGAATGCTCAGTAATGTCATCTCAGTTACTCGGTAATCATTTTGATATTCATGGAGGCGGACGTGATCTCGTTTTTCCTCATCATGAAAATGAAGTTGCTCAATCAGAAGCCTACAGCTATCCAGATTGTCATTATGCCAACTATTGGATGCACTCAGGATTATTGACTATGAACAGTCAAAAAATGTCAAAATCGACAGGCAATTTTTTAACTATTCGAGACGCTCTGAAGAAATACGATTTCGAAGTAATCCGATATAATGTATTTCAAGTTCATTACTCCAGTAATGTAGACTTTAATGCAGAAAAGTTTGGATTAGCTCTGAAACGTATCTACTATTTTTACAAAACTATTTATCGTGTCAATAATCTACTAAATTCGAGTCATGATGCTCCCCAAAAAATTCTTCCAGAATTAGACATCGTTAAACTTGAAGAACGATTCCACGATGCGATGGACGATGACTTTAACATGCCTAGAGCCTTTGTGGTTATTCAGGAAATCTTCAGCCAGATCAATGAGATTTTAGATCGTAAGGGAGTCAAACCCAAAAACAAAGTGTACAGCCTTAAAAAATTAAAAGAAATTGCTATCAAATTTCTCGATATTTTTGGTCTTGTGCAGCGACCACCTGAGAAATTCTTTAAGCAAATTTACCAACGCTTAGTGGAAAGCAGAGGGCTGGATTCGAAGAGGGTAGACTTCTTATTAAACGCTAGGGTCAAAGCTAGAGAGGCTAAAGATTACGAGGAGTCAGATCGCTTACGCGATGAATTGCTGCAATTGGGTTTACAAGTGCAGGATACACCCAAAGGACAACTTTGGGAGGTATCTGAAGAGGCACTATACAGTTTATGCTAAGCACTCCTCCCGATAGTAGGGAGAAATGTTATCAAATTTGAGATTAAAGATTTTATCATCGCGATACAAGCGCTAGTAATAGTTTACTTAATCTATAAAGATTGGTTCGTTGAATGGCGCCGTCTGAAACGAATCAAAAAATCTGGAGATTACGGAGAAAGATTAGTTTCGGAGTACTTAGATGACATGGAGGACGTCTTTGAAGTCTATCACGGGATTCGAGGAGAATATGATCATCAACATTTTGAAATTGATCATTTATTACTGACTCATCAAGGCATAGTGCTTATTGAAACCAAAAATATCCGTGGTACGATAATTTCTAGGCGAAATGGTTGGTGCCAAATTAAGAGAAGCGAAGCTGGAAAAACCTATGAACGTGAATTTAAGAGTCCAATTTATCAAGTTGAACGTACAGCTCGAATTTTCGAGTCAATGATTAAAGAAAAAGGGTTCCGAGTAAAAGTTGTGCCGATGGTTGTATTTTCGAATCGAGATGTTGAGCTGAAACTACCGACTCAAAAATATCCAGTTTTGCAGCTATATGAACTAGATTCAGTAGTCAATGACATTTCACGAGATGTCCCATTAACCACAAGAAATCTTCGTAAACTTAAAAAAATATTAGATGACAACTTTTAGACTGGAGTCTGCACCATAATCATAAAAGCCCACTAGAAAAATCTGGTGGGCTTCTAAAAATAGACTCTAGCGGACTCGAACCGCTGACCTCTACGATGTCAACGTAGCGCTCTAGCCAGCTGAGCTAAGAGTCTAAAAATTAACAAAATTTTCGACATCCATGAGGATTTTTGAAATTTGTTGGAATTTTACAATGTTTCCCACCTTAATGGAAGTCATTAATTGATGTTGCTGAACACTCTTTTCGTGCAGTAACAACTGGACCCCAGCTTCCTCTAACTGTCGTAGACTTTCAACACCCTCAACCATACATTCATTGGTACATAGAAATACTGCTGCATCTAGAAAAATGATATATCTAGGTTTCTCCCGAGAACTGCTAAGACTCAGTAATAAGTTTTCCAAGAGCTGATACCCTTGATCTCCTTGACCCCATTTACAGGAGGTAAAGCACAAGGCAGTGTTCTTGATTAAAACCGGTTTCTCTGGATCACCATCATAATTTAGATTGTGCTCAGCCATCTTTATATAAAATGGAGAATCTTCTTCAGTGGTAGGTGAATCGCCTAGTGGTTTCGTTTGAGACTGGCCCATACCACAGTGTACCAGAACGTATAAAGCTTTTGGTTCTCAAACTAAATATTTATTAATCAAAAAGGGGCATCTCACTTACAAAATATGGATCGAATAACAAATCTAAGGCTTTTCGAAAAGCTCTCATACGAACTCTGCGTGGACTCTCAGCCCACCCTAAGATCAGATTTTCCAACTTTCGACCTTTGATTGAGTTTGCCCATACTTCTCGATTAGTCTGATTATCGATAATTCTAGCTGAAAGTCGAGCTTCGCCAATATCTCGTCGTTTACCGGTAAATGGCCAAATTAAAAAAGGTCGAATACCTTCAGGTTTATTCTTAACAGAATGCACAGTAACGTGAATTCTAACATCAGCATCATCTTTGTGTGGTGTATGACGATAACCATAACGGTTAAATTCATCTTGTATGAAGTCTTTGACAGGTTCGATAAACATCTCTTCGGACCAAATATCGTCAAGATAGTAAGTACGCATTTCGCCTCTGAGAGAATATGAATAAGCGTTAATTGAAGGCAATGCCACAATAGCTAATAGCATCATCCAAAATATTTTTTGTACTCTTAAGATATTCATATAGACTCCCAGTCAACTCACCAATATATTCATCGGCTTTCCATAGAGTCAGCTTGAGTCTTTAATGATTAAGCAATTACAAAATATATCACTTCAAATTTTAAAAGAATTTTTCACACGACTAATTTGATAAAGGACTTACCACCTGTATAAAAGGCTCTGTAAGATAATTTCTGGCGAACTCACCTAGATCTTTTAATTTGACTGCATGAATGTTTGATTCATACTGTTCAAGATATTCTAACGTCAAACCTTTACTCAAAGTATTTCCTACTAATGCAGTACGATCAAATAAAGTTTCTTGAGCGAAGGCAAATTTCGATATCACTAGCTTCTTAGCTTTTTCAAGTTCAGATACATCCGCACCATCATTCTGCAAATCGATAATTTCTTTACGAAAATCTTCAATTGCTGCATCTACTCGTCCGGGTTCTGTACCTAAAAAGCTGAACAAAATCCCATAATTCATATAAGCAAGATAACGACTTCCAATTTCATAACCGTAACTTTTCTCATCTCGCATATTCCTAAAATAGCGACTACTCATTCCTCCACCCAGAATTTCATTAACAATTAGACCTACAAAATAATCTGCATCTTTCTGACCTGGAACAGCATAACAAGGCATCAAGTAAGCTTGTTCCTTTGGATTTTGCACAGAATTCAATTTCCCCAATACTGGACTACGGAAAGTGCTTGGAACTTTAGACTCAGCTATTTCAAGTTCCAGAGTACCCAATTTTGATTCAAGATTTCGGTGAATGATAGGTATCATGTCCTCAACGGAGTTTGGTCCCGATAAACTGAGTACAATATTTCCAGGGGTGTAAAGAATTGCATATAACTCTTCAACATCCTTTCTTTTGATTTGCTCGATGCTTTCCAAATCACCAGTAAAAGCAGATGCGTAAGGATGATCGCCAAAATAACTTTTGAGAAGATGATCCATGCAATAACTAGAAAGTGAATCTCTCTTTGCACGAATTTCCATTCGTATGAGTGACAAACATTTATCCCACTCTATTTGCGGAAAAATAGCCTCACTAAAAAATTTACCAAATATCTCTATGCCTTGTTCGAAGCTTTCAGAGGGACATTGTAAAAAATTACAATAGTTTTCACGGCGGGTTCTCGAGTCGGAGCATATTGTTCCATATCTCGCTCCAATTCCGTCTAAAATATTTGTAATCTGCTCCTGTGAAAGACTAACGCTACCTCGTGAAATAAGTCTCTGCAATAAATTTCCAGTTCCTGCCGGAAATCGACTTGTGAGCTCCGAAAAGTTTTTAACATATACGTAACAAGAAGATGTAGACTCCATTTCGTTTTGCTGATAATAAGCTTGAAGACCAGAAGCAAACGTAACATGATATAAAGAAGGCTTTAATTCATGGACTGCGTAATCAAGTTTGCTAGATTTAGAATTGGCTGAGACCTTCAATGGCTCAGAACCACCTTCAGGTAACATTTGTATTCGGTTAGGCTCTTCACTCATGTATTTCTCTATTACCCTGATGATATCTTCAAGCCTTACAGAATCAATCATTTGCTCGTATTTTCTACAGAATTCTAACTGGTTCATACTGGTGTAAAAACCTAAACTTTGAGCTCGGTCAGACATTTTTTGCCAACGATATCTACACTCTATTTTTTCGATCTTCTTTGCCCTGTACAACTCTTCTCGACTGACGTAAAACTTACGCAAACGAGTTAACTCCTCTTCAATCGCTATGTGATAATCACTCCAAGCTTCCTCTTTCACAACTGAATGAATAAATATAGGCGCTTTTTCAATCGAGGTATAAACTCCAAAAGATAGTCCTTCTACCAATTCTCTTTCTTCCTTCAAAGACCTAATCCAACGAGAACTTCTACCGTCCGTAAGAATAGTAGCAAGGAGGTCTAGAGCCATTATGTCGGATACATTTTCACGATCGGGACCCAAGAAGGTCATAGCTGAATAACTACGTTGTGTTCTTGCACTAAAAACACGTTTACTAGGCAAGTTAGTTACAGGTCGCGTTGCATACTGTTCGCAGTCATTAGGGCTTTTCAAGCCTCCATAATCTAACTGAATTTTTTCCAATATATTTTCAGTTTCAAAGTTTCCAACGACCACAACTGTCATATTTTTTGGATGGTAGTGGGAATTATAATAATTGCGAATTGTATCAACAGATACTGTTTCAATAATCTCTTTATAACCTAAAACAGGATGTCTGTAGGGGTGATCACCATATGTTTCCTCCATACAAGCGTAGTAAAATTGATTCTGTGGGCTATCTAAACTCCTATCAATCTCTGCTAAAACGACTTCGCGTTCTTTATCTGTTTCATTGGGATCAAAAAGCGGCTTGAGAAGCATATCAGTTTGGATCTCATACATATCTTCCAAAACTGAACCGGGCCCAACAGCGTAATAAAAAGTATAATCTTTGGAAGTTGCTGCATTATTGAAAGCTCCAATTTCATTCAATCGGCGGTCGATCTCTCCCGCTATCATAGTCTCGCTACCCTTAAAGAATAAATGTTCTATGAAATGAGATAGCCCTCGAGTATTTTCTTCCTCAAATCTTGAACCTACTCGATACCATACTTGAAACGTAGCTAGTGGATGCTCTTTTTCAGGTAAAAGTAGAATACGCAATCCATTCTCGAGTGTATACTCTTGGAGCTTATCAAACATTTTCATAATCAATCCTCAATTCCGTATTCTGATCTGAAATAATCACCAAGATCGTCCAGCGCTTTATTTAAGTTCTTTGCTACGAATAATCTTGGTTGTTGAATTGTAGGGTCATATTCTGTACCACACATCATCTCGATATCGAATTCCAGATGTTGTACTCTGGCAGCATCTACGCAACGACGTAAATCAGAGTAACTTGACAAATTTCCAGCCCCCCAAGTCTTTAATTCATCTTCTTCATAAACCAAACCATATTCCACCGTAAACCAGTAAAGATTTTCTAACTTTTTGATTTGTTCATCACTCGCTTTCGTTGCAGCCTTAGCAAATTGCACATAACAGCGAGCTATTTTCGGGTCCATCAAGAGTGGAACATGTCCAATGACATCGTGACAAATATCAGGTTCAGGAGTGAAATCCGGCTTGCTGTGATGACGAATATATTGCGTACAATAGAATTCACGATTCTGCAGAGAACTAAAAAAGTATCTTGATGTCACCAATCCGCTTACAGGTACTACCTTAAAACCGGTCCTAGGAAATAGAGCCTTATTAACATCTCCTAAACTTGGAATTCGCTTGGGATTAAGTTTTAAGTCTAACAACCCATTATAAACATCTTGAACGGCATATTTTCTATATCTGGAAAGAATCGTAGTATACAAATGAGTCCATAGCTCGTGCTGATGATTCTCGTATTCTATTTCAGGTAGGTTTATTTCCTTATCAATCTCGCGATCCTTCAAATACTTAGTAGCTAATCTAGCAATTTGATCACGCTGAGCTCTGTAGGTCGCGTCTGTAAATCCAGGGTGATCCTGATCCAAGTCTACTAAGAAATTAGAATCCATCTACACTCCATTACTTAAAAATTGTTGGGCGATTACAGCCTCCCTGTAAAAAAATAATTGATGATCAAAATCTTCTAGATTTGCATAACATTCTGATAAAAGAGTTAATAATTGTGGTAGATAATTTAAGTTACCGTTTTGTAGACTCGAACCAATTGCCAAATCGATATGTTCAAGTGACTTATCAATTTTATCATTTTGCAACTCAAATCGAGCCTCCGCATAATGCGCCATCTCTGGTAGCAAATTGAGAACTTGATCCCAATTGCTGGGCTTTTTGCTATCTTCCATAAACTTAAGAAGTGCCAGCAGAGTTTCCAGATCAATCAACTTTTGACCCGTAAACATTCCTTCAATCTGTGGTACCGTTAAATCCTCCTTGATAGATTTTTTGAGCAGTATTGGTAAAGCTAACGAACTAAAATCATCTAAAGATTCAACTTGTTTAAGGTAATCGAACCATAGATTTTCAGCCCCGTATTGCCATAAAACTTCTAGCAACAATTCCCATTGTCCTGTGTAGTCATAAGGTAAAGTTTCTATGAGAACTGACGCTTTCGTTCCTTCATAATTTAGGAGCAAATCCAGGATCTTCAAATTCCAAGCCAGACGTAAATATAATTCTTGGCTATCCCAATTAATATCCGACATTGCTTCACAAAGTTCTAAAAGCAAATTGAGTGATCGAGTACTCTCGTACTCAGTTAGTAAATTCTGTAAGCATTCTTCAGATGGTTGTCCTAGAATTCTTAACTGAAGTTCAAGTAATTCATGAGGACTCAAGAATTGATTACCTAATTCCAAACATTTGGTCTTCATAGACTCAAAGACTTGAGGATGAAGTTCCTCAAGATCAGTAATCAAAGACATTTTACTAATCCGAGTTAAGCCATAACCGGACTCAAGTAAATAATTTAGCAATGGTTCACGATCTAGCAAAGCCTCTATCTTATGAGAGATTGGATTAATCTCATCAGGGATACCAGCTGGAAAGTGGCTCAAAAAGGCGAAAACCTCTAAAATATCACTACACTCAGAACATTTTTGATTGATCCAAGCTTTCTGTTGCTTACCTGCGCCTCTCATAAAATCAAAGGCTTCCGAGGAAAATTGGATCCCGTAAAGATTATTGTACGAATCCTTCAAAAAAGGAGAAATGTGATTTACTTCGAGATATTGATTCCCTTTGAAAAAAAACTGAACACCAAAGTCTGACTCGATTGAACCCTTGCCCGATTGATGAGTTCTAAGTCCAAATAGAACAAACATGCGTTCAGGCTTCCATTCACAGATCAATCTAAGTAACTCAATTCCCTCGGCACTGAGCCGCTCGCATTGATCCAGACACAAGATGATTTTACCTTCATAAACTTCTAGTAGCGATTTCAGTTTCAATATAAAAAGATAACCATCCACTTGATATCGATTTCCGACTTGCTTAACCCAAGCATTAACATTATAGGGCAATTTGGAGCGTTCCCTTAAATTGACTTGCCACCGGTTATAAACTTCATCCGGCAGCTGCACTGAAATCCGCTGTATCCACTGCTTTAAGAAGTGTTGGGCGGGCTCGAAATCACTAACTATAGAGTAGTTAACTGAAAGTATTTGCCTACTGGCGCTTTGCATTTTGAGCCAAGAGTTAATGAGGAATGATTTGCCATGTCCGGTTTGCCCGTGAACGACGAGAGTACCACTCATATCACTCTGGATGTAACTTTCTAACCTAGTTATTTGTTCTTCACGACCTATAAGTTCCATAATCTTATTTGGCATTGTAGCATGAGATAACAATTATCCCGATCTTCATGTCTTCTAAAAAAACTTCAAAGCGGTTAGAATGTGTAGATCAAGCTTGAATGGAAAACAACCCTATGAAAAAGCCACTAGAAGAAGCCAGAATTTTAGTATTGGGTGACATAATGTTGGATCGATATGTGCGCGGAGATGTCAATCGTATATCGCCTGAGGCACCTGTTCCAGTTGTTCGTGTCACCCGTGAGCGTAATCTTCTTGGAGGCGCTGCAAATGTTGCAGCTAACTTAGTTTCAGTCGGTGTTCAGACTTCAATGATGGCAGTGTGTGGTACGGATTTAGGAGGGACCCATCTAATCGAACTTTTAGATCGTAGTCAGATCGATACGGATTTAATCCTCACATCTAGCCACCGTATGACCACAATCAAAACTAGAATTGTAGCAGATCAACAACAAATTGTGAGAGTGGATAGAGAAGAACTGCTAATGATAAGCGACAAAGAATGCAAAAAGCTGTTATCAAACCTAGAAGCCTGTTGGGATTCCTTTGACGCAATTATTATAAGTGATTACAAAAAGGGTCTGCTATCTAATCAATTGTTGGAGGGAATTCGTACTTTGGCGGATGAAAGGCCAAAAATAATTACAGTTGACCCCAAAGAGCGTAAATTTGGTAAATACAGTGGATTTAGTCTCTGTACGCCGAACCGTCTAGAGTTTGAAACCGCTTCTGGGATTGACTGCGATAACTTAGAAGCTCTTAAATCTACTGGAATGGCTATGCGTTCGGATCTTCAGCTCGATGCACTGTTAGTTACCCTGGGTAAAGATGGTATGGCTTTATTCGATCATGAGGGCTCAACTTTCATTGACACTGAGGCTCGTGAAGTATTTGATGTCACTGGAGCCGGAGACACAGTAATTTCGGTATTGACTGCCTGCCTCTGTCTGGGCATGGATTTTGAGAAATCTGCCAGAGTAGCGAATCTAGCAGCTGGTAGGGTAGTTGCTAGAATGGGTGTAGCAACCCTCAATCAGCAAGAAATGGAGAAAATATTAAAACGATTCGAATAGCTACAAGGGGAAGTAAATTAGCTCTTTGGCAAGCAAATCACGTCCAAAAAATTCTGTCTGAGCAAGGATTCGATAGTATCATCCAAGTAATTAGCACCAAAGGAGACCGAGTCCTTGAAAAACCACTTCCTGAAATTGGAGGCAAAGGTCTTTTTACTCAAGAGCTTGAACAGTCTTTAATCAATGGTTCGACTGATATAGCTGTTCATTCTGCCAAAGATTTACCTACCACAGATCCCGAAGGTTTGTGTGTAGCCGCATTCATGAAACGCGAAAAATGTACTGATTGCTTGGTAAGCTCATCCAGTAATTCCATTACTAGTATTTCAGAACTTCCTTTTGGTGCAAATGTGGGAACTAGCTCCCTCAGACGACAAGCACAAATTCTTAATCTAAGACCAGATCTAAAAGTTTCAAGTATCCGTGGTAATGTAGATACAAGAATAAAAAAAATGCTGAGTAAGGAAGTAGATATTCTCGTTTTAGCATCCGCAGGAGTTATTCGCTTAGGATTTGATAAGCGCTCTGATCTTTGCATATCGCATCTCGATGAGCTTTCTTTTTTGCCTGCAGTTGGACAGGGCGCTATTGCGATACAATGCCGACAAAATGATCTAAATCTATTCCGATGTCTGACAGATAAAGCCACCCATCATAGAATCATCGCTGAAAGAGAGTTACTTAAGAGACTGGAAGGTGGATGCAGTCTACCATTAGGCGTTAAATCGGAATATTTAGGTCAAGAACAAGTTAGACTTAGAGCAAAGCTACTAAGTTTAGACGGAAAAATGACTGTAGAATCAACCGGAAAAGGGAAACCTCACCGCGCTGTCGAACAAATCCTAGCCAGTATGGATCAACAAAAGTTGTCACTAATCAGGAAATCTTTAATCTAATGCCAAAGCTTCTTATATACCGCGATCGTGAACAATCTGAGCAGAGTGCCAAATTTTTTACCAAGCTAAACTTTGAAATTTTAATAGAACCACTTATAAGATATGAAGGTCATCCATTTCAATTGTCTGATCTTCACAGAGATTGCGAACATATTCTTATACCTTCTTTGAATGCAGCTAGATTCTTTTTTGAGAACTCAGATATGTTTGATTTCTGCCAATCGAGAGAGATACATTGCGTAGGGGAAAAATTTGCAAAATCCTTTGAAGCCGACTTTTCACCAATTCAAACTCATCAATATTTTTTGGAGGCAATAAGACGATTAGCAGAAATGAATTGTCGAACTGTTCTGTATCCATGTAAACAAGGATTGGCTAGCAAACGTCAAGAAGAAGCTCTGGCGGAAGGCGTATCTTTAAGACCGGTAATGTGTTATGAACAATTTCAAGACGAAGGAAATAAAAAATTCCAAGAAATTCTTAACAACGAATCCCAATTAGTAATTCTTAGCCTTTCTGAAAGTCAGGCACAACTTCTAAATGCCTATAATTATGGTAACCATAAAGTTGCTTGCTTAGGCGACAGAACGGCAACCCATCTAAAAAAATTAGGAGTTTCACCCTCACAACTAATAATCGCTGAAAAACCAAACCTAGAAAGCCTCGCTGATGCAATTAAGAAAGCTTTTAGTTAATATCCTCCTATTCGGAGCATGTTCTTTAGTATATTTAGCTCTCGAAAATGATAAGCCTGTTGAGCAAAGCCTAGAAAAATTTAATACAGAACAAACGCTGATTCCCGGCTTAAAATTGAATGTTGATCGATGGATTGCGATCGACAGAAGTCCTCATTTGTATAGTTTTCAAAGTAGAAATGGACTGGATCAATTACATCTGGGTAGAAAACCTTATTTTCAAAGTGTAGTTCCGACAGCATTGGAGTTATATAGAACTCTCTTTCAACAAATATCCTCAGAATCCGCTTTAGATTGGAAAACTCTAGGGATTCAACCAGGAGATCAACGATTACATCAAGCTAGATTGAAAGAAGTTTGGATAGGCTACAAAGTGGCTTTGGACATTGTACCCGTGTTTATTAATTCTCAGCCGCAAAGTTACGCTATCGCTACTTTTTTATATAAAAATCATCCCGTTTACTTCATAAGCAAACAAGTCAATGATTTAAGTTCATTAAAAACACTTTTACTGTCAACATTCAGTTTAGAGTGAATTAGAAAAGGGGAGTTATGGAATTTTTTGAATGGAAACTAAATAACGGAATTGGAATCTTAACTTTCTCGAGAGAAAAAGTTCTTAATGCACTGAATGAAGAACTATTAAGAGAAGGTTTAGAGTTTTTAGATAATCAAGTCCTCAACTCTGAACTGAAAGTATTGGTAGTAACCGGAAAAGGGACTAAATCATTTATAGCTGGTGCAGATATCGCAGAATTAAGTAAAACTGACAACGAGGGAGGCAGACGCATCTCTCGATTAGGACAAAATTTTATGAATTCTCTGTCTCAATTTCCTCGTCCAGTCATAGCCGCAATTAACGGATTCGCATTGGGGGGCGGACTTGAAGTCGCGATTTCAGCTGATTTACGTTATGCCAGTACTAAAGCCAAATTAGGATTACCTGAAGTTACTTTAGGCCTTATCCCTGGATATGGAGGTACGCAAAGACTGGCACGCTTGATTGGATTAGGAAAAGCCAATGAATACATCTTTACTGGTGAAATGTATAGTGCTAATCAGGCATTAGATCATGGTCTACTGCAAGGAGTTTTCGAACCTGAGGAACTTTTACCAAAAGTGGTCGAGATAGCGGAGAAAATATCAAGTCGGGCCCCTCTAGCTTTACAATCAGCGAAAAGAGCTATCAATTTAGGCTTACAATTAGATTTAGGATCAGGATTAGAAGTTGAAATCCTTGAGTTTGGTAATGTTTGTGGAACAAAAGACATGAAAGAAGGCACATCTGCTTTCATCGAAAAGCGACAAGCAAGATTTAATGGTAACTAAAATGAATCAATCTAAAAATTCATCCAGAGGCTCCTCCTCATCTAACGCTATTTGAAAGGATCTCTTCCATTCCTCTAGTTCATATAAAACGGCAGGAGAGTCTTCCGACCACTCCTCCAAAAGTTTTAGAGATCTTTCTCTTACGAGATCAAAATTATGCTGCTTAAACTGCGAACGAATTAAAGGTAGAAATCTTTCATCTCTAGTTTGATCTACACAAAAAACTAATGTCAGACGTGGTGCCTCATAATTAGAGCTCCCAAGTTGACACAAAGCTCTGTAGATATCAGAAAAAAATTCATCATTATATGTATTGTAAAGAGCGATACATGCGTTTCCAATGACTCGATTATGCTCATCCTTTAAGCACTTTAGTAACACTTCTTTGTCTGTTTTTAATTCAAGTTGATCCAGAGCTTCCAATGCATTTGCCCTTATTCTAAAGTCCTTATCAGTAGTACAATCTTTTAGAAATTTAATAACTGAATCATCCACAAACTCTAAAAATCCGATTTTTTGAATACTACTCGCTTTTTGTCTTAGATCACCCACTTGATACTCCTCAAGCAAAGTATCAAAACTGTGAATATTATCTCCTAATGAATGCACCCTCCTTCTCTTTTCTATCAAGTTATTAGCATTTGTTCGCGACCCTACCTGAGAAAGAATCTGTTTCGCCTCATCGAGATTTTGGGATAAATTTTCTATAGAATCCCAAGCCATCTGTACAACCAATTTACTAACATCACCGATAAGAATTTGACAGCAACCAAAACTAATTGTATGAGGTACTTTGCCACACCAAAAAGCCACACTCACTCTAATCTTTGCATCCGGATCTTCTGTCAATTCTTGAAGCACTTTGAGGAGTATCTCCAAATTCCACTTTGATAAATATTTTTCTATTGATTTAACAAAATTGGGGCCTAATCTATAGCTTTCTAAAAGACTAAACCTGATCGCTTTGTAACTCTTAACATTAGCGATAGCTTCAAGGGCCATTCGCTGAACTTCTCGATCAGGAAATTCGAGATAATTCCTTAAAGTTTCTAATGAACGCTCTCCAAGACTACTAAGTAATCTAATATTACAAATCTTGAAATAGCTATCATCGAATCGCTTCTCAACTTCTAACATAAAAGGTAAAAAATCTCTGCGACGATTTTTTATCAAAAATGCGTAAGTCTTTTTCACTACCTTAAGACTACCGTTCGATAAATTACTTAAAATCTTTTTTTGCTCTAAATTTAAATTAAGCCGCTCTTTATTCTCAGGACTATCATCGAACCAGTCAGCATTTTGTAAAATTTCTTCAATTTGAATCAAAATTGAGGAAACATCTTCGTATTTTGACCAGTTTTCTAGAATACGGTACCGATCAGGAACTTCAGAATTTGATAGCTCACGAACAGCAACTCTACGAATCTCGGGATCTTTATTTTTCAGTGAGTGGATTAATCTTTTTCGTAATTGATTTAGATTCATTTTATGAATCTAAATATACAGTACATAGCAGAAGTAGACAAAGGCTGCCATTGTAAGAAAAGGAGTGATAAATTCTCCACTATCCAATCTCGCTGATTGATTAAGTCGCTCAGCAGGACTTGCGGGTCCCTCTCTACCAATGGTATTAATCCATTGATTAGAACGAGATGGTGTTTGCTCAGAATAGTGCAAACTATTTTCTGTGGAAGAAACTTCGCTCTCTGCTTGTTATTCAGATGTCAATGAGGCAATTGGCTTCTCATTTTTTTGAATTTGTAATTTTGAGGAATCATTTGAATCGACTGATAATTTAGTAGGGGATGCAGACTGTTCAGTTCTACTCTCAAGTTCACTAATTTCATTCGGAAAAACTTGATCTAAATATGCTAAATCGTGTCTTAATTGTTTTTTGCGACTTTCCTTATTTAACTTTTCCCGCTTTTGTTTCTCCATTTGTTCTAGCCTAGCCAAACTAAACTCTTTGGTTTTAGGGCGTAAGCCTTCCGAAGAAATATTTGTTTGATCATTTGATTTTGATCTACCACTTAAACGTAATTTCTGCTCAGCACTAAGTAGTCTTGATGACTTAACTTCCGAGTCGCTTCGACTTGATCTTGCGTCCGAGTGAAACTTAGGGTTCGAATTTAGGATTTTAGATTCTCGAACAGATTTTTCATCTATTTTTTTGACTCGAGTTCTATTGCTAATTTTCAATTTACTAGGCGTTTCATCAATTTCATCCTGCACATTATGTTTTAGCTGCAATGGTAATGGTACTTTACTTGAATCAAGAATAGTTGGCGTAGATTTAGTCTCATCAATTTTACCCAAACCACTTGGAGCAATTTTATTAATTTTTTCCTGTAATTTTGGACTCAATTGCTTACCTTGATTCTGAGAAGTAATTACGTCACTAGTTTTTTGTAGAGGATGTTTTATGAAGTCGTTTAAATTTAAGGGCGTTTGTATTGCTACCTTGTGCGCGGTAGGCATCTCCAATTTTGAATGCGTCAAAGTAGTACTTAAGCGAGTACCACACTGAAAACAAAAGCGAGCTTGCAAGTCATTCTTTGACTTACACTTTCTACATACTTTCATAGCAAACCTTCCAAACGTCGATTCGTAGTAATTTTCTCAAATGTTCTAATACTGTAAATCGAGTCCAGAGAGTATTGTTTTAACAAAAAACCTATATTTAAGCTATATTTTGTAAATATTTTAAATTCGACTACGTATAAAATCGTGTAATTTAATTTCATTACCCGTAATCTTATGTCTCATAAAGTAGTCTGTTTTATGTTTACTGGAGTAAAAATCGTCACTCTTCTTTATTGAATTTGCAGAGGAGGAATCTCCCCATGTAGAC
Source organism: bacterium (assembly GCA_036339875.1). Classification (GTDB taxonomy): domain Bacteria; phylum Muiribacteriota; class UBA6191; order UBA6191; family UBA6191; genus JAYZAC01. Next base: position 27,792 of record JAYZAC010000151.1, read on the forward strand.
TTCTTGAACATATCTAAAAACTGCTTATCTGTTTTAACTCCGTGTGTAAAATAGTAAGTAGTTAATTTATTTTGGAGCTCAATATGCATTGTCTCTGGAAGTCTTTCAACTACAGTATATATTCCACCAGAGGTACTGTAGCTATTACTCTTTAAGACATTCGCACCGTGATGGAAAGTGTACTCATTTGAATTAAATAGATCATCCAGTATGTTTCCAATTTTGATAATGGTCCCGCGACTGGGTATCGAGTTGTTCTCCCGAAATTGTTCATATTCTTCTGGTGTAGGGTCACGATCCCATAAAAGCTGAGTTTGTAATGCAAATTCATGTAATTGATCAGACAAAGAATTCATAAATATCTTAAGAAAACCATTCGCTAAATCATCATCATACAAACCCTCATCTAGCTGAATATTATCAAAGGCTGGTTGGTAAAGATGACTCAAAAGACGTTCTCGATCTGCTGAATTACTGGGGTCATATTGCTTAAAAATATCTTCCTCAGGTAACTCTAAAAGTTCTTTTGATTGAATATCTATCTCGGAAAGATTTTTTTCAGACTCTACAGGATTCTCATACTCACCCTGCGCCATATCGAATGCGGAGTTTTTCAATTCTTTATCAGAATCGTCTAATGGATTAGGTTCACCTAAATTATCTAAAAGTGTAGAGAGTCCATTTACTTTATATAAATCTTTCATCTCGAAATCTTTAGCTGATGGGGGCGAGATAAATGTTTGTGTATCTAGTAAAGCTTTCATATCCTTAAAATTTTGAGATTTATCTCTAATCAAGGTTCGAAATTGCTCAATAGTTAATTGCCGAGACTGACCAATCAAATTATCTGATTTAGCATCCAGATTAACCACCGTCTGCGGAGACAAATACTTTAAAAAATTCAAACTTTCACTACCCAACAAATTTGCTTTTCGTTTGTTAGACATAGACATTAATTTCTTACTGAAAATATTAAAAAGAGTATCAATACTTTTGCCAGAAGCTACTAAATCATTAAATGGTTTTAAGTCCTGCTGAGACAAAAAGGAAATCGGCTTATCTAAAGGTACCTGTTCTGGAAAATAGGGCTCTACACCTAGAATGTCAGTCTTCATAGTAATGTAGCTACTTACTCGCTTGAGGTTTTTGATTTTTTGATTCAGTCTATCTAATTGCGCAATACCCTTCATTAATGCAGGCTCAGATGAGAAGTCTATATCTTCTAATTTATTTGTCTTCAAGAACTCTAATAAGGATCGAATCTTTGATGGGATTACACCATTATCCACTGCAAACAAATGCGTGAACTTCGGATCTTTAATGAACTCTAGTAGTTGAATCTGACTTAATGGACTTTTATCAATAATAAAAAGAACTTGCTCCTCCTCAGATGGAGGCTGAGGTGAATAGGCAAGACTTCCCTTGATTATTGCGATTACTCTCTCTTTTACTCCATCTTGAAGAGTCTTTCCACTGAAATAAATACCTTTACTCAATAGAAATAAATGAGAAAACTTCTGATTCTCGTCCATTTGGGTAAGATAGGTTTGAAAAGCTCCATAATCTGGCTGTCCTGTATATCTAAATTCCTTACTTATACTTGCACTTAAATTTGGTTGATACCATCTTTCTTCATATCTACGAGACTCATAAAGTTTACCAACCGTGAATTGGAACCCAGATTCACCGAGATAATAAGCTCGTAAATCCTGCTCATAAAGAACATCGAATTTACGTTGAGATCGCACTGTTGTAAAGTAAAGTACAACCACTCCCATGCCAACCATTAAAGCAATTAGAACGAGAGCAATTGCAATTCCATCTTGTCTACTTTGGAATCGAGACACTATCAAAAAACTCCATAATCGGCTTGCTATTTTCACCTAGCTCATACTTTAAATATACTTCCAGCTTTTGATCATCCTTGGATACAAAGCGTGCAGTTTTCAATCGAACCTTATTTCCAATAGCTCGGACTAACAATCTTGGTAGTCCACCACTTCCTTGACTTCTTCGAGCCATAAAATTCCCAAAGCGATCAAAATAGAATTGATTCCTAGAACCATCAGCATGTTCGGTAACAAAATACTCTCCTGAAGGGTTTTTGGAATTTGGATACCAAATTTTTCTAGAATTTTTTACTTCTTGATGCAAAAACATAGCAATTCTCTTACTTTGCCCATAAGTAATAAGTTCATCCATTTTACCCGTACTATATTGACTAGGCTTGCTGAATACTGAGTACGCGCCAATCAAGGCACTTGTTAGAATTAGTGCAGCAAATAAAACTTCTAAAAGAGTGAATGCTTTGCGACCATTTTTTATTTTAATCGGCCAACCCATACTCATCTTAACTGGGGGAGAAGCGATATTATTGTTTGCATACTTACTACCTTAAACTCACCTTTTTTAGTGGCATACTTTATTTCAACATGAGCCATTTGAAATTTATCCGTATCATTCAAATCTAAAGCAGGCTTCAAAAACACTCTACAACGAAATTCTTGTAAATCTCGTATTAAATTGGGGTAATTTTCCTCCGAGAGCCCCTCGGTTTGATTATCTATTGATTTGAAATAAGGACTCAACTCCACACCACTTTTTGGCACAACTCCCTTAAAGTCATTATGTTGCAAAATCTTGTCAAATGAACCTAGATAGGAGGTTGCGGAGACATCCTCAATGATTTTATGTGCTAATTGATTTGCCAAAGACTTTCGACGTAGTGAATCAAACATTTGATTACTAGATGAAAAAACTCGAAATATTGGAATAGACAGTAGAACAATTATAATCATTGCTATAACTACTTCCAATAAAGCTAGTCCCTTACGATTCAAAGTTACTGTAAAAAATTTCGACCTCATTTAAAATAACTACCTAGAATAAGTTCTGGTTCGATGATTACCTTCATACTCCATGTAAGTCTTGAATTCAAGTTCGCCCCTGGCATTTACTCCTACTGGATACTTAAATTCTAGCGGACTATCAAAATTACTTATTTTCAAAGGAGTCACTTGATTTTCGGTATCGACGCTTTCCATAGAACTGACTTGACCACCAGTAGCCTTTGCATTGGTGGGTATTACTATATCATCCACATTACTCATACTCATTATTTCATCCGAAGTAGATAGAGGTGCCATGAGAGTCTGGAGATCTACTAAATTATGAATTATCTCAATTCTTTGAATTGCCTTAAGAATTTTAGGCTCTTCCAAAGATTGGTTTAGGTTTTGGATTTCTAGACCATTTGTGCCCTCAACCATGGTTATCATAGTTTTTTTATTATCAACAGAAACCTTAAACAATGTTCCTAAAACCCCAGCCACTGCCACCGGAGTCTGAACAGCAAATCTTGATCCTTTTTTTTCAATAAAACAATCCATAACACCTTGTTTTAAATCAGTAAGCACTTGAAATTTTTTGTCACTTGAAGGCTTTTTGATGATGAGTTTTGTTTCAGTTTTTTCATTACCAAGAAATGCATCTCCATGATTATAAAAATGAATATGTAGAAATGAATTCCTATCCAATTTCAGCATATCCATGGAAAATAGTGGTCGATTATTTATATCTGCTGTTCTAAGAGTAACGAACTCCTCTGAACCACCTGGATAATACTTTATTGAGCCAGAAAGATTCTTAATGATACCAATCACAGGATTCTGGCTCAGCGGATTCTCACAACCCGAAAAAAATGGATAGATTCCAATTATAAAAATCATTACATATTTCATTTTCATTTAATTTCCTAGATCTACAGTAAATTATCAATTTTTAGATTATGGAGCACATCAGGGTAAAATCTCTCATGATGCTATACTCCTATATGAACTAAGGAAGGATATAACATTATGAAGAGGGCCTACAAAGATCTGCAAGAGTTTATGAAAGTATTAGAAGCAGAAGGCGAGCTAATTCGAATCGAAAAGGAAGTAGATCGAGAGCTTGAAATTACCGAGATATACCTACGGCATGCCAAGGCGCAAGACGGCGGTAAGGCCATCCTGTTTGAGAATGTAAAAGGTAGTGACATACCAGTTCTGATAAATGCATTTGGATCTTACAAACGATTAAGTTTGGCCTTTGGAACTCATAGCTTAAAAGAATTCATGGATGAATTAAAGTCGTTAGTAGAGATTGAAATTCCTGAAGGCTTCTGGGGTACTATGAAAAAGGGTTGGCAAATCAAGGATGTCCTTAAGTATCCACCGAAGAAGTTAAACTCTCGTTCAGCTAGTTGTCAGCAAATTATTTACCGAGGGGATGAAGTAGACCTAAGTAAAATACCAGTGATCCAATGCTGGCCTGACGATGGAGGGCCTTTCGTAACTCTACCACTTGTATTTACCAAGTCATTGGATGGAAAAAAGAAGAATATGGGTCTTTATCGTATGCAGGTATACGACAAGAATACTACTGGCATGCATTGGCAAATACATAAAGACGGGTCACACTTCCATGGTGAGTACCGGAGGGCCTCTAAACGTATGGAAGTTGCCGTTGCTATTGGAGCCGATCCAGCATCAGTTTATTGCGGTACGGCTCCATTGCCTCCAGGAGTATATGAAATGTTCTTCTCCGGTTTTTTACGCGGGTCAGGGGCAGAAATGGTCAAGTGCGTAAGCGTAGATCTCGAAGTTCCTGCTCATGCTGAGATAGTCTTGGAAGGTTACATCGATCCTGACGAACTTAGAGATGAGGGTCCATTTGGAGATCATACCGGTTATTACACACCTATTGAACCATACCCGGTATTTCATGTTACGACGGTGACAATGAAACGTAATCCTGTGTATTTAACAACAGTGGTAGGACGCTCACCCATGGAGGACTGCTACTTAGCCTATGCTACGGAAAGACTGTTCTTGCCTTTATTACAAGCAATTGCTCCAGAAGTTATCGATCAACATCTGCCTTGGGATGGTAACTTTCACAACTGTCAGATCTTTAGAATAAGTAAGGAGTACCCTTATCAAGGACGTCGTTTGATGAGTCATATATGGGGTTTCACGCAAGCCAGTTTTTGTAAATGTCTGATTACTGCTTCTGAAGAAGCTCCCATTCACGACGATGAAAAATTCCTTGAATACTTTCTCAATCATCTCAACATTGAGCGTGATGTATTTGCGACAGAGGGTATCGTTGATGCTTTGGATCATTCTGCAAATCAACGATTATTTGGTGGAAAACTAGGAATAGATATTAGTTTACCGATTGAGGGAGAACCAGGATTTGGAGAGGAACCAGAAGCTTGTGAGCCTGTAGCCTTACAAACAGAATGGCTCGACAAAGAACTAGCAATACTCCATCCTGCAATCACGGGATGCTTGAGTTTTGGAATGCATACTCGCAACCCTGTTCTACTGTTACGGGTTCACAAAGAGTCCAATCCAGGAATTGCAGCCCAATTATCGCAGAGAATTTTTGAGACCATCAATCTTAAACCCTTCAAATTATTTGTACTAGTAGATGAAAAAAATCGTGATTTAACCGATGGCCATATGATTATGTGGCGTATTTTCAACAACACCGATGCGCAGAGAGATTTGTATCGCGAGGGAGACCGTGCCCTATTTGATGCAACCTACAAATTACCTGAAGAAGGCTACAAGAGAGAATGGCCACCTGATATGTTCATGGATGACGACGTTATAAAAAAAATCGATGATAATTTTAGTTCATCCGAACTCGGTCTTTGAGTTTCATTCTACGACATAACTTTAGTATCATTGGTGCTGGAGAGAATATGAGGATTTTGTTCGTCTGCTTGGGAAATATTTGTCGCTCACCAGCTGCAGAGGCAGTTTTCGAAAAGCTGGTTTGCGATGCTGGCTTGGAAAATAGAATTGAAATCGATAGCGCTGGCACAGGTGGCTGGCATATTGGTGAACAAGCAGACCCCAGAATGAGGAGCGCTGCAAGGGAACTAGGTTTCAAAATTACGTCACGTGGAAGACAAGTGACGAATACGGATTTTCAAAATTTTGATCTCATAATAGCGATGGATTCAAGTAATTTTAATAATTTACTTCCCTTGCAAACTGAGGACGACCGTGCCAAACTTATTCAATTCAGAGAGCTTATGACAACTCAACATATCGAGGGTGTCCCAGACCCATATTATGGGGGTCCCGAAGGATTCAAAGAGGTATTGAATATACTTCAGGAAGGCTGCAAAGAATTGTTAAATAGGGTAAGTAGCTCTCTGTAAGGAAGAAAATGGCGATCTCAAATCCAATCAAGATTTTACTAACTGGCTGTAATACGGGTATTGGTCTCGGATTGGCTAAGGAACTACTCTCCAGAGGACACTTCTTAATTGCTTGCTGTAGAAGTAATGAATACTTTTCAATGCTGTATGCTGAGTTCGAAAATCACAAAGATCAGTTTGCGCTTTACTCTTTCGATCTGGATACAGATTTCACAGAATCTCTAAATGAAATACGTAACAGTCACGGTGTCCCAGACGTCATAATTAATAATGCCGGAGTTTACCCGAGAGCACATAATCAAAACCTTGACTCATCCTGGGAGGCCATTGAATTAGGCATGAGAATAAACCTCAAAGCTCCTATGCGAATCTGTGAGTTTTTCAAATCAGATATGGCAAACTTACCGTGGGGACGAGTTATAAATGTTTCCTCTAAAATGGGATCTCTGGGTGATAACCGTAGCGGTGGTTCTCTCCCTTATCGAAACAGTAAATTAGCTATCAATCTCTACTCTGTAAATTTAGCTCACGAGATGGTAAATACAGAAGTAAAAGTATTCTGTGTACATCCTGGATGGATAAAAACTCGAATGGGTGGAATGCATGCACCAGACAAGGTTGAACAAGCTGTAGATAGAATCATGTTTTGCCTATCTGACGAAGCATCAAAACTACATGGTAAATTTCTAATTGGTGAGCAAATAATTCCGTGGTAATAGGAGACAATCAATGAAACCAACTAGAGCCTCAATTCTGTCAACAACTGAAGAAAAATTTTTACTTAAACAAATAGCAGTATTACGTAAACTACAGATAAAATCTCTACCCGATGATAAAATTCTGCATGACTTCCTATCATGTGTAAGTTCTGAAAAAACATTGATAGCATATGAAGATACCAATAATCATATTTCGTGGAATGTATCTAAAGGATTTATTGTAGATCTGGAGGATTCATTTTTCAAGTCACCAGAGAACTTACAAATAGCATATGAAGCGGTGAGAAGCTGTTTTTTTGAAAACTTTTTAGACGAAGATGATTATGCTGCACTAGGTTCTGAGTCCGCATTGCAAACTACTGGTAGAGATTTAGAAAATGAGTCAAAATTATCCGACGAAATAACCCAAGAGATTGAGACTTCAGAGGATGACTCGGATGATGAATTAGACTTGCTCAGCAAGGTTAATGATCTCGATGCCAATACCTTATCCACCGACGAAGTCGAAATTGAAGCTGATGAATTCTCTAATCTCTCCAACCAGGAAAACTCAGAAATTACTAATGATGTAGCTGAAGAAATCTCTAATGAAAATACCTCTGAAGCTACTGATGCAGAAGAATCATCGATAGCCTCTAAAGAGCAGAAATCCGATGAGCTAGAGACTAGTGAGCCAGCTGAAACACCCACAGCGAATAAGAGCTCTGAGGACATCACTGAAGAGGATGTACAAAGTCCCAAAACTACAGAGGAAAATTCAGACGATTCTCCTGTAGATTTAGATAATCTCTCGTCAGATCAAGAAATTATCAATGAGGTGTCGGAAGAGAGTGACCCAGAAGCCTCAACAGAGGCAGAGGATAGCGAACCATCAGTTGAAACTGAAGCAGAAATAAAAGAAGTTACAAAAAACATAGATTCGGAATCAGACTCTGAAGGCGAGAATACTGATACAGAAGGACCAGACTTTGATAATTTAGCCAAACAGCTTACTGATGTAGGTATGGAAACTGATAAAATAGATTCTTTACTATCGGCAGTGAAATCAGGTAAAGCTCCCCTAGAGACGGTTCAGGCTACCATTGATAAACTCAAATCAGCTTCAGAATAAGAAAATAATACAATTTTATGGGGAATTAATTTTTAGATTAGCTACTCTATACCCTTTGAATTCCCTACCGCTGAAACCGTTAATTGCAAATTTAAAACCCTCGAAACTTATCCTAAGTTCTAGGTCTAAATCTCGAAACGAATCACCAATATTTCCTGCTTTTTTAACAAAAGCATGTATTGGAATTTCAATAAAGCCTACCTGGGAAAGATTTGTATCTCCAGAATCAAGACTATTTATATTAGTACCACTACTAGTCAAAGGAAATCCATTATATAAATATTGATAGTGAAATTTCACTGCAGAGTCATCAGCAATTTGAATGCACATCTGGTGTTTCTGAGTAATACTAGAGCTAAATGGGCAAAGATCATTTCGGTCTTTTAAGGCAATCGTGAATTCAGACGCGGTAACATGTGCAAAAGGCGGTTGGGAGCTATCACGGCGTAGAAGACTTAAACTCATTTTCCCCGTCACTTCGTTTACAGAATTAAAAGAGCCTAGTGGAATTCTTATGAATTGGGGATATTCATCAAAGGTAAATTGCGTACTAGAGTTACTCGGTACTAAGTATGCTAGTTGATCATCAATATTTTGAATTATGGCGGACTGATCTCCAATTTCTATAGCATTAAGAATAAGAAATACATCATTGGTAGACTGCTGTGAAATAAGTCGAAGATTTGGACCTCCATAGTTATTCAATTCGACTAGTACTGAATTCAAATCAGTATATGAATCCAATCCATTTCTCAATGAATTCAAAAACTCTCGGGACCTTACTTGAATAGGTTTAGAATGATTTTTGTAAAGGGGCGACAAAGCATCTAAAAGCTTATTAGAACTTTCAAATATCCTTCCTAATAAGCTATTGCCAACCTGGTGAGCCAAGTCAATTGATGTCGATTCAAGCGCAGATAAATTTCGCCCCATAAAACTCGACTGATGCAAAGGATTCTTCTCGTTAACCATGGTTTTAAAGAGCTGAAATGGAGCCGTATTAAATTCACTAAAACCTAAGGATTCTTGCTCTACCAATTGACTCAATAAATTTGCAGCCAAGTTAGACTGACTACTCTCGTGATCTTTCAAACGTTGAACGTAAACTGCATTAGTCAGAGGAGAGAAATTTATTCTAGTAATTTTTTCAAAGGAAGTTGTAGCGTCCAAACGATATGTGGAGAACATAAATTCTCCAGAAACATAATCCGAGTCACTGACTCCCTTAGCATTATTAACGGCTTGCCATTGAGAAATTAAAGTTTTAGATTCAAAGGGTACAAAAACATCGCCTGACCATTCTCCTCGATCATTTGATAAAGCCGCACCTAGTTTGAAACTCGATTCGTTAAGAAAAAAACTCGTGTCTAAATCTATTTGATTAATGGTACTGAACTTAAATTTTGCACCCTGAACCGTCTTAGAATTAAGTCTTACAGATTCAATACTAACTCTCTTTAGTAGCGGTCTCAAACCAACGAAATAAGCAAAACCCGGTGTGAGTTCCAGAAGGG
>JAYZAC010000152.1:0-20777 GCA_036339875.1 bacterium
AGGCCTCCAGAGCCATACGAAAATTATTATTGGCATCTGAACGTGAGCCTTTGGATGATGTTTCTAAAGATAAATTATTAGAAAGTTATAAAGAGGCAATTTGTGAGGCTGTTAATTCTGATGATGTAGTTGGTGATATTCCAAACTTTCCCGCGAATCGTATTAATGCCGAGTTTGATCTGCAGGCGCCATCTTATGTGGTTTTTCAAGAAGATGGATCGGGTTTAAAAAGTTTACAATTGGCGATTGATTACATACGTTCGGGACGTGCCACTAGTATGTTAGTTGGGGCTAGCGACATGACACTGGATTTTAAGTCTGTATTAGCTGGTGACCCGGCTCGAGATAATCAGTTGAATCTTGAAGGTGGAGCAATGGTCTTACTTGAGGACTACGATGTTGCTATCGCCAAGGGACATCAAATTTTAGCCTTAATTGACGACTTGTCTGTTCAGAATTCTGAGCTTACAGAACAGGATGAAAATTTATCGGTACATAAAGAGCCTTTTTCTACGCTCGGTTATCTACGTTCTGCCCAAGGACTTTTTGATTTAGCCATGAGTTGTCGGCTAGTCAATGCTGGTTTTCAATTTATTGACGGTAAAATTGTTCCTAAATTGAGTAATCGGGCTCAATATTCCAGACTTAAGCTAATTAGTGATGCTGTTTTGGGAAGAAAATATCACCTCACTATTTCTGAGATCTCGAATACTCATCTTAATTGGTATGAATCAGATAAAATAACCAGCTCCGAAGCATATTGCTTAAAATTTTATCAAGCTTCGAATAGATCTGATCTTGTGGAAAAACTTATTTCTGATCAATATTCTCTTGAGGCAGCCTCAGGTGATTTGAGACTTGTTATACAAGGTAAATCTAGTGATTTGGAATCTCTTCGTCAGCGAGCAATTCATTTACTAAAAACTAATGCTGAAGATTTCATTGATCCACGCGGTATAGTTTTGCGAACCGGTGAAAAGCTTGATAATAGTAGCCTAGCTTTTGTGTATCCGGGATTCGGAAATTTGTACCCACATATGGGTAAAGGCCTGTTGAATCAGTTTCCTGGATTACTTTCGAGAATTAGATCAAAAACTGCTCATATGAGAACCTTGAGTTGCTATGATCAGTTATGGTCTGATCAATGTGATTTATATGATTTAAGTGTATTTGAAATTAGTTTTGCTACGACCTTTTTTCAATGCTTGATGACTGATCTAGCTCAGAATCTTCTTGGGCTGAAACCAGCTCACGTAGTTGGTTTCAGTGGTGGTGAAATTAATTGTTTGTCTGCCATGGATGTATGGAATATAGATAAATATTATGATCGTGCATGCGAAGATAAAGTCTTTTCGCATATCGCCGCTGGTGAATTCGAATGTCTAAGAAAAATTGGTATTAAAAATCCAGACTGGGGTACGTTATTAGTTAATGGAAGTGAGCAAGAGACTAAATCTGAGTTAGAAAACTTTTCAGAATTAAGACTTTTGATGGTGAACTCACCTTCGGAGTGCATGATCGGTGGTAGTCTTGAGCAATTAGTGGAATTTGAGAACCTGTCTTCTCTTCATACGATCAGAGTGCCGATTCCTCAAGTTTATCATTCAAATCTTTTAGAACCTTGGCGTAAGGAACTTGAATATCTATGGAGTCATTCCGTTTCAGTTCCAGATGGAGTTAAGTTTTATTCACATGCTCGTGGTAAAAGTTATTCCTTAACTCAGTTAAGTGTATCAGAAGCTATAACGAATACTTGTGTAGAGATGGTGCGTTTTGAACCAATGGTTCAAGAAGCTTTCAAAAATGGAGCCCGCGTATTTCTAGAACTTGGTCCGCAGGCTAGTGTTTTAAGGCATATACAAGCAAGTTTAGATACAAAAGTATCTGATTGTCACTTTATCTCGTTAAATACAAGAGAAAGAGATGAGGCTAGACAATTCTTTTTCGGGTTGAGTCAAATAGCTGTATTAGGATTTAATTTGCCATTTAAGACATTTCTACCTGCTCAAGATAAAAAGAACTTGGAGCTTTCTGAATCAAGGGCTACTTTAAGGATTCCGGCTGGCGGTAAACTAGCTAGCTGGGATATTAATAATTTCATTGATTTATTTCTTAAGAGCACGACTAAAAAGCTATCCACGCAAAAGTCTTCACCAATATCTAGTACAGCCAGTATTTCCAATGATTTCAAAGGAATGAAAAAACACAAGCGACCACTTAAAGTCGTGCGGGAGTTTAAAATGGGTCAAAAGCATAAAAATATTAGAACCTCTAACCTTTTAGAACAACATTTACAGGTTCAACAGAGGGTGACTGATATTCATTCAAAGATGCTAGAGGAAATGCAGAACAGTCTGTCGGTACAGGAAGCACTATTGAATGGAACTGGAGGATTATCTGCTAATAATGAGGACCTTTCTATCAATGAGGAGAGGAATTTACATAGTGAAGTGGATATGAAAGGTATGGACCCGTCTCATCCACTAGTAAAATTTGCCCATTTATTAAAAGGCAGTATGCCTCATGGGACTGTCTGTGAAGCATTTCCGCATGGTCGTGGAATTCATCCTGATGCTGTTTTTGATCGTCAGGATTGTCTTAATTTTGGAGAAGGACGATTAAGCGATGTTTTCGGCCCAGAGTATGCTGAGGTAGATTCGTATAAGTACCGCACTAGGTATCCTAGTCCACCTTATTTATTGGTTGATCGTGTAATGGCTATTGAAGGAAAACTTCACGAATTTAAGCCTTCAACCGTAGTTACAGAGTTTGATGTAGCACCTGGGGATTGGTTTTTGGTTGATGGTAGGGTTCCAATTTGTGTATGTATTGAATCTGGCCAAGCTGATTTATTTTTAATCTCGTATGTCGGAATTGATCACAAGGTTCTGGGTGAGAGAGTTTATCGCTTACTTGGTGCTGACTTTACATTTTTCGATGAATATCCAAAGGCCCCATGCACTTTGCGATATGAAATTCAAATAAATTCCTATGTTCAACATGATGATACATGGTTATTTTTCTTCGAGGGTCACGGCTTTGCCAATGGCAAGAAATTCATTCAATGGAAGAACGGATGTGCTGGTTATTTTACCCCTGAAGAGCTTTCTGCTAAAGGAGTATTTCAAGTTCCAGAATTCGATGTTCCCGCTGTAGAATACCCGTATATTCCAGTTCGGGATGTGAAACAATCTATTTTCTCTCAAAGTCAATTAGAGGCATTGGTAAATGGTGACGTATATAGTTGTTTCGGTAAGAGCCATGTTGTGCCCTTCAAAGCAGCTGAAGGTTGCGCTAAAACATTTCCACAATGGGCCAATCAAAACTTAAGAATGGTAGACGAGATTGCAATTGATAGACAAGGTGGAAAAAATGGTCTTGGCTATATACAGGCCCTTCTTAATCTCCATGATGATCATTGGTACTTCACGGCACATTTCGCTACTGACCCTGTAATGCCTGGAACCTTAATGCTTGACGGATGTTTGCAGGTTTTAGAATTTTATTTACTATATCTTGGATTTGGTTTCCAAGCTCGAGGTGGCCGTTTTCAGCCAGTTAAAGGTGAAGAAATTAAAGTGAAATGTCGTGGACAGGTAATACCTGGAATGAAAGATTTAAAGTATTATCTTCATGTTAAAAAGATTGAGCCCGGTTCCAGTCCTAAAGTCTACGCTGATGCCTTAATTACTTCAGACGGTAAAGAGGTAGTACATATCGAAAACCTTGCCGTAGAAATAGCTTATGATGACCTTCCAGCTCTACCAGAACCTGGAGCTAATGCTTATGATATTAATGGTCGTTCTGTGCATACGAATGAAACTCAACTAATTGAACTAACGGTAGGAAAACCTAGTCGATACTTTGGATCGCATTATGAAATTTTCGATAGACAAAGACAGATCTCTAGGATGCCTAATCCCCCGTATGATTGTATTACTAGGGTTTTGGAGGTTGAGGGTAAATTGCGCGAGGTTAAGCCTGGGAATCGTATGGTAAACGAATTCGATATGGCAATTGATGATTGGTATTTTCAATACAATCACGGCATCATGCCATTTTGTGTTCTTAATGAAGTTGTATTGCAACCTTGTGGTTTGCTACCACAATTGTTGGAACTCGATGCAATGGGTTCAAGCGATCGATTTATTCGAAATCTTGGTGGTCGTATGATTACACATCAGGATTTACCTGCACAGAATGGAATTATTAAGTCTGAAGTGATACTGAAAGAGGTTGTAAACACACCCACTACATTCATGGTTAAATATGATGGTAAATATCACTTAAAGGATGGAAGTCTTCTAGCGGAGGGAAAGGATCTTCATTTTGGGTTTTTCTCTCAGGAAGAATTAGCTGGTAGTCCCGGACTTAGTTGGAAGCAGCAAGATAAAACTCTTTTTGACCAAAATAATGAGAATTCAGAAATACTTCGCGGCGATCAGCTTCCGTTACCAAGTGAAATTGGAGTGAATGCAGCCCTTCCGAAATTTCCAGGATTATTTTTTGATCGTGTCGTTGAATTTTTGCCATCGGGTGGCAAGTATGCCAAGGGCTTACTACGAGTAGAAAAAATGGTTGATCCTGAAGAGTGGATTTTTTACTCACATTTTTATATGGACCCAGTAGTACCAGGCAGTTATTCACTGGATGCTGTCACTCAAGTTCTACAATACTATGTTCTACTTCAGGAAGAACTTTACCCCCAAAGAAAAGCTGCTGGACCAGGTTATTTTAGAACAAATCATAGCCATTGGATGAACTGGCAATATCGTGGACAGATACTTCAGCACAATACTAAAATAGTTTATGAGGTTGAAGTGCAAGATGAGGGTCCGGGATGGGTTATGGGTGCAGCGCGTGTTTACGTTGATGGAAAATTCATTTATGAATTAGCAGAGACTTTGATTCAGTTGCATCGAAATTAAACTGCTCGAGATGACTTGGCATACATTAAGACTTTGTTGCCGGGTGATTGATATTCTAGCCTTTCAAAGGCTACCAATCGTGCTATAGAGATGCCACGTCCATGTTCTTGATCAGCTTGGTCTGGATCCATTAACATGTATTTGTCGTAGTCGAACCCAGTTCCTTGATCTGTAACCGTAAACTGAATCATTTGATCATGACGCTCCACTTCTACGGTAACATATTTACCTGTGTACTCAGATGAAGCCAGACGTTTGCAGAGTTCTTCCTCCCAAGTGTTATTTTTTTGATGCCAAGTTTTATCTTCATATGAAAATCCGAGATTGCCATGCTCTACAGCATTTACTAGAATTTCCGTTAGACCCATGGCGACTTTGTTCACTTCTAAACATGTTAAAGAAAGTGTTTGGGCCAGTACATGGGCTTCAGTTAGTGTCTTAAAAGTGAAACTTGCACTATCAAGATGTTCAAGAGATTGCTTGTGATTATTCAACAAAATTTCGAGGCGATTGAACGAATGAGTTGAGTTAAGGCCAGACAAGATGGCTAGTTTCGTTTGCTGCGCTGTATTTTCGAATTCGATAATTTGGCAGGCTCCTTTACGAAGTGCCTCTAACTGTTGATCATGATTTTTTTTTGTATCAATCATAATTATAGGAATTGATTCTGTTTTACGGCTACGCTTGATTTTTACCAGATCTTTCAATCCGCTTTCGTCCAAATTCATCAAGATGAGTTGATACTGTTTTTCCTCTATTTGTTTCTTATAGGTTTTGATTTGGGAAGTCTTGGTGACTCCTAGATTCAGATCATTAATAATTAAATCTAAATTAGCTAGTGGGTCTGGAGGAATATTAACAATCAGTATTCTTTGTTGAGCACTAGATAAGTTCATGAATGGATTATATCAAAGTGTTCTTATAACTGTTCCATTCAATCAAATCTCCTCAAGAGATTCTATTTGCTGCTCGATGAGTCTTTGATTACTCTCATATATTTTACGATCAAGTAGTTGTCTACTTAGTGCAATAAGTTCAGATGCTTGATATAAATTTTTCTTTTTCAAAGGTCTAAGCTCACTGAGAGCTACAGCATAATCATTCAATGATTCAGCACAAATTCTTAGTGTTCCAGGGATGTGTTTTTCAATAGATTGCAAATGATTAGGTTTTGATAATATATCCATCTTCAAAAGACGTACAATCCATGGTTTTAATAAGAAGATCGTGTTTTTTGGAGAATGTACATGCCCCTCTGGAGTATTATTACCGAAACTTTCTTGCCACGCTTTGAATAATCCTTGGAGTACTTCTAGCCATAATGGTTGGAGCTCAGTACTGAGCTGCTTTTGCTCGTTAATCTTAGCAGAAATAATTTCTATGTTCTGTTGATTAGGTTGTACAATTTCATTACGTCTTTCTAGCTCTATATGTTTGGATTTATCTTCAATAGACTCTACATCGATCTTTTGTTTCAGTTTCATATTTCACCGGTGTAACATATTTAGACTCATATTAGAGATCAGCGTTAACGATCGTGAAGATTCTAATGAAAATGAAATTCTTGCTTAGGATTAGATCCGTGATAGGAATTTATAATTGGGTTTTCGACGGGTTTTCCCTCGTTGGATGGTACTAAATCACTTTCGGGAACATAAGTGGCATAGTCCGCACCGTCTACTACTACGTAATACCAGGGTTCATCTACAGGTGCGTTTGTTTTGATAGATTTTTGATACCAATCGTCGCTTCCCATAAACCAAGGATCAATATCGACAATCATCCCACGGAAGCTTCCGTCACGATGAGAAACGATTTGAGTCACAGTATATTTGCAGTTTTTAATATTCAAAATTTCACCTGTTCCATTTTAGAATATTCCATTTTAAGGTCAAAAAACAAGTCAATTTGAGTTTTTTTTAAATCTCAGAGACATAAGCTGCTTCTGACTTTGCATCAATGTTGTTATTTGAGATGACTGCGCTAGCCAATTTTTTATGTTGACTTTTCCTGTCAAACATAAATTCTAAAGCACTTGACAGACCAATACTCAAATACCCTATTGTGTACAACGCAATGAATGGTACTAAAAAATAATGACTTGTAGGTGAATGTACTAAAATTGTGAGTCCTAATAGTCCAAGACTAATTTCAATCAGAAACCACAAATCGAAGTTTGTTCTGTAAAACTTTGTTTGATTTCCTCGTTTTGGAGTTCTCACAAAAGATGATTTTTTTCCAAGTAAAGCTTCAAGAACTCCTCTTGTATTATTCACTGCAAGTCCACATCCCAGAGAAATCATTAAAGGATAAAAATATAATGGTAATTTTTTGTTTAATGTTTGTTGCGAAAATCGATACAAAAAAGTTGGCCCTGCGCAAGCTATGAGTATTATTAAAAACATGAATTCCAATTGCGGCCAAATTAGATTAATTTGATTGTTCAAGATTAGGCATCCAATAAAATAGTTTGTAAGTAGTAAGGGGTGAATCATGTAGTGCGTTAGATGCATCAATGCTTCTATTTTAAGTTTAGTACTATTTTTAGATTTCAATACACTTGGCAATACTTTCAGAGCGGTTTGTATGGAGCCTTTTGCCCATCGAAACTGTTGTGACTTAAAGGCTGAAACCGAACTGGGAATTTCTGAAGGACAGATTAAATCGGCTCTGTAATCTAATTTCCAACCTTCTAATTGAGCTCTGTAAGACAAGTCTAGATCTTCCGTTAAGGTATCTGCTTGCCAACCACCAGCATCTTGAATGCAATTACGTCTCCAGACACCAGCTGTTCCGTTAAAGTTCATGAAGTAGTTGTTCCATGCTCTTGCGGGCTGTTCAATTGCAAAATGACCGTCCATGCCAATCGCTTGAAATTTTGTCCACAGATTTTCATTTTCGTTTAGATAAGACCATCGACCTTGGATTAATCCAATTTTCTCGTTTTGATTTAAGAAAGATATTGCACGTTTTAAAAATTCAGCTGGTGGGCGAAAGTCTGCATCGAATATGGCGATAAAATCAAAAGATTCAAGACTCATTCCATGTTTTAATGCCCCTGCTTTGAATCCAACGCGATTACTTCTTCGTATATGATTAAATTTTTTGCTTGGGTTAGAGTTATTTCTAATCCAGTCTTCTACTATGTGAGTTGTATCGTCATTGCTATCATCAAGTATTTGTACAACTAATTCCTCTGGATAATCGCATTTGTTTAAGTGTTCTAATAGTTCAATTATCGAATTCTGCTCATTGTATATTGGAAGCTGAACCAGTAATTTAGGATATGAATTAATTTCTTCATAAATAGATATCTCTGAATCAATAGATGATCGTGCTCGATTAAAGCGATAGCATGCCAAGTAAGCATTTATTCCAGCCAATAGGAGATAAATGCTATTCACACTGTAGACACAGACCAGTAATAATTCCAAAATCATGTTCCTTCGAATTTTACCGTAGAATATAGATCGGTCATTCGTTAAAAGATAATACTGAATGTGAGGTTAAGATTGTACTGGATTTCAGAAACGGTACCTTCTAATGATTCATTGATGCTGTAATGGGCCGCGTATTTACTTTGCTCAATGGGTTTAATGAGATTAATGCTCATGCTATTGTCTGATTCTCTGAGAGGTTCTAATTCTGAAAGACGAGTCTCAATGAAGTAATCACTCTGTAATGACTCTCTGCCCTTTATTACGATTTTTTTATCTAGTATTTGATTGTAAGTTGAGTTGCTTAATGATTCACGAAAACCAATATGAAGTCTGTAGTCGGATCCGGATAATGAAACTTTGTTATTTGATACTAGGATTTCATTAGTTTCTGTATTGACTTGCAGGACTTTAATATTTTCTGAAAAATTAATTATTCTCAGCTCAGTAATGTAATTGTCAGAATGATAGTTAATGCTCGGTATTCGCGATTCATAAGGAATACTTATACCATTATTATTAAGATTCTGAGCTAATTGTATTTCATTTTCAGTAGCAAATCGGTCGGGATGGTTTTGCCATTCAGGAAAAAAATTTTCAGTAACAATTAATTCTCCGCTTTGATTAAGACTAAGTTGGTTTACATTTGCTAGAAGTTCAGAATGATTATCTTGTTGTGTGATTGGGATACTTATTAAATATGCAAGTACATCAATTATACTCTTTGGTGATAGTTGTTGTATTTCTGGAAAAAAACTAAGGTTTTTGAGATATCTACTTGCGAGAGCTGCTTTATCCATTGGAAATTTACCGATAAAAAAACTCCCTTTATTTCTACTGGCATCGCCAAGATAAAACTCGAGATACTGATTTAAGTAGCGAGTTCTCAGATTAAGTTCTCCAACCGGATATATTCCAGCAAATTCAAAAGGGTAAGTATTAGTTTTAATGTCTCGTCGAAGAAATTTTGTATCGATTAACTCGCCCTCTTTAACTAAATCAAGTTGAATTCCTTCCGGTTTATTATTCAAAAATGTATTACTAGGTTCTATGGCTCCTATGAGTATCATTTGTTTGCTAGATGAATCTTCGTCTTCTCCAAGCACCTCACATCCGTAGAGAGTCAATAGGCATATAATAATTATCAAGAACTTCGATACTGCAATCATAGTTTAATGTTCTTTGAGAGATCGAGCTACTAAGCCTAAACCACCGATCAATAAAACTAACATAATAATTAAAACGTATATTGGAACTGTCTTGAAATGTACATCTAGAGTCATTAAAACACCTACAAAAATACACAATAAACTACCTATTGTAAGTGCCCAGCCAACCCATGATTGACCATTGAAAAAAAGCCAAAAGATACCAAAACATAAGGGTATTAATGACGCTCCAAATGCCGTGATTTGTACGCCACCAAACATCATTTTCCAAGCCCAAAAGCCTGAATGAACGACAATATTGTTAGCAAGCATATAGCCGCCAATTGCCATCATAGCTAATCCACAAATGAATTCCCCTATTCCTCCTGATGTTCCGCCAGCTCCTCTTAATTTTGTATATTTACTCATCAATAACTCCTTACTGTTGAAGTCTACGATATCCTATACTATGCAACATGTCATTCGCCATATTTCTAGCTCTAGTAGCAGTATTTTGTTGGTCTACTGTCGCCACAGCATTTAAGTTGTCATTACAAAACGTGACTCCTACGGAACTCTTATTGGTTGCGAGCTTAGTAGCATCCATATTTTTTATAATAATTTCACTTGGTCCTGCAAGATCAAAATGGAAAGTAGATCCGTGGAACTTTCGCAGATTATTTCTTTTGAGTTTGGCTGGGCTGATAAATCCTTTCCTCTATTACATGCTTTTATTTGGCGCATATGATCGTTTATTAGCTCAGCAAGCATTGGCATTAAATTACACATGGCCCTTAGTTTTGGTTTTATTTGATAGTCTGAGTCGACGCTCTATTCCCAAGTCAGGATTGTCGATTTGTCTGATTTTTTCTTTTGTAGGAATCATGATAAGTTCAGGAATCTATTCCAAGTCAATTTTAGAGATAGATTTGTATGGAATTCTTCTGGCTCTATGCTCAGCATTTGTTTGGGCTTCTTATTGGGTTTTGCAAAATCGAATTCCCGGTGATGAACTTATTAATTTAACCGTTAGCTTTAGTCTATCGACAGTACTATTGTTGATAATTTTCCCATTTCCGCAGCTTGAAACATTTTCAATAATATTCTGGCCCTCATACGTAGGATTAATAGAAATGGCATTTCCTTTCTATTGTTGGTCGCTTGCTATGAGTAGAGTTAGACATACTGCTGAAATAGCATCCTTTGTTTACTTAAGCCCTGTTTTATCAACTTTATGGATTGCAGTTATTCTAAACGAACCATTACAGTTTGATTTGATTTTGGGACTTACAATAATCGTGGTTTCGTGCTTTTTCAGCTCTAGAATTCGATCGGTGGATAATGAGGTAAATAACTAAATATTTCTAACTGATCTTCAAATAGTTGTCTGAACAACTCAGGGCTTTTAGGCTCCAAAAAGCGTAGATCTCGGGTTTTCGGATCATTAATTAAATAGTCATATAACCAGTCATCAATTTGCATTCTCAGACTTTCGCAGCGCAAAAACAGCTGAGATGGACGTTGATTATTTGCTTTCTTGCTCAGCAGGTCGAGTTCAATACCATAATTTTTGATAAGAGTAGAATTTATAATTATTATACCTTCTAGCATTCTAGGCAAAGTCAAACAATCTAAAGTGACTCTGCAGCGACCTAGTCGATCAGCCCACTCCCGTTGAGCCCTACTTAGACCTGGTTTTTTAGGGAACATGCTGAGAAAATTCGAATAATTTCTTATGCTATTTTTGAATATTTTCTGAGGTTGTGTGATTTTTAGATCTGTAACATAACCAGCCGCATGTCTTTCAATGCCACCGGACCCGATTTCAAGGATAACGCAGGCAAAGTCGCAATACAGCAGCCATGGATGTAGGTGCACCATCTTGGCTAGCCGAGCAAACTGACCAAAGTAACTATTTCGCATTGCCATATTAAAAGCATACTTGAAAACACTTTCAGTCGTATTAGTTTACGATAATTATTATTTTAAGGATTTCAAGTATCGGACAGAATTAACGTAATGATTTCGTTAATGTCTTATGAATTGAGAAAGACAGCGGGGTTGAGAAAATTAGGTCTCAACCGCGGTGGCTGTTTCTTCTTCGTTTTTGTCGCTTTCTTTCTCGTCTGCATGATCATGGTGATCAACAGTTTCCTCTTCTAATGTTCCAAGTAAGATTGCCTTCTGATGATCGAACTCTTCACGAGAGATAAGACCTTTATCGAGTAACTCAGCAAATTTCAAAATTTCGTCGGCCACTGGAAAATCTTGTCTAATTGGGCGTGAGCCCTTTATAAAAACCACAGCTATGCCCTCAGCACAATATTTATTCGATGACGATTGTAATGTCATACCCGGTATTTGTTGGGCATTTGAGCTGATCCAGCTAGTTTCTTTATGAATTTCAAGTTCCAATACAGCCTCACCACCTAATTTGACACATTGAAACTTTAAGTCATCAACAGCCTTATTCCGGTCTTTATGAGTTTTCGCAGAGCTAACCCTACCTAGTACCTTATAATTTCGATTTCCAGAAATCTCTTTATCTTTGATACATACTAGAGCCTCGACATTTTCTTTGAGTTCTGAATAACGATCTACGTGCACTGGAATTGTAGGTAGAAAGAATTTCACACAATCTTTACAGATGATTTCACCGCTTAATGAACATTCAAATCTTGTTCGACCTATGAAATCAAAAGTTGCTCCGCAATTACTACATTTATTAGGGCCGCTTTCAACATAACGACGCCTAGCATACTGCAGGCCAGCCCCTGCAGCGAGTAATGCCGATACAAATAGACCCCTCATGAGTCCCTCCTTAAATTACAAATCTAATACTTCTATTTTAAAGTATAGAGTTGAATTTGGGGGGATTGATCCAGCTTTTCTGCTTCCATAGGCTAATTCTGATGGAATTTCTACCAAGACTGTATCGCCTTTTTTCATTTCACTGACCATCATATTCCAGCCTGGGATGACTCTGCCACCAAGATTGAAGCGAAAAGGTTGATTTCGTTGGTATGAAGAATCAAACGTGGTTCCATCAGCGAGCCATCCATGATAATGGACTGTGACTAATTGGCCTTGTTGTGCGGATGGGCCCGACCCCTCTTGCAAAAACCAATACCTAAGACCATCTAACTTGTATGTTACTAGGTTATCTACATTTGGTAAGTTTGGATGTAAGAATGAGTCAGGTGACTCCTCGGCCTTCACTTGATCTTGTTGTTTAACAACTTTAATATCAGGTGCAGGTGCTTCTGCGGGAGTTTGGGTTTGATAATTAGTCCGTTTATGACAGGCACTAAAAATTAATGCTACAGTTGAAAGTACCAAGATTTGCGCCATGATGTTTTTCAAAGTCATGGTTTCTCCTTTTTTTGGAGCTAGATAATAACCACTTATTTACAGAAGCTCAAGCATGGCATACAAAAATTAAGTTTTTTTACATTAAATTGGTAAAAGAACATCTCCACAATTTCGGCAGCGATAGCTTTGACCTTTTAGAATTCGATTATGTCTAATTGTCGTTAATCTGTGTTCAGTGCACGAACACGAGTAGTCAAATCTTCGTATGATTCGACTAGGTTCCGACTTAAAATCATGGCACCGGTTGGCTTTCACTTGTAGCCATTCCATGACCTTTTTGAAATCACTTCCGTGATCTAATGTTTTCCATATTTTGTAAGTGACTAGATGAGCAACCTCATGAGCCGATACTTCATGAACAAATCGTTCAGGGTCCTGTTTTGCTATTGTGGGATTAAAGCGCAATAACCACTGTCCGGGTATTGCTTGGCCCGCTTGGTGACCTTTAAGATCCATATGAATAGTTGGCTCCGCGAATGATTCTCCTGTTTTGCTGGAAACGATACTCAAGCACTCCAAGACACGATTAATAATTTTGTTTTTTAGTTGGGCTGTAAGCACTTAACCTGCCAAAAATCTATTTTCATCCATTATGACGTCTTTTATACCTTCCGTAGCAGATAATAGTTTCCATAACTCCTCTACCCTCTTAAATCCGCGTTTTTCCAAGCGGAAACCACCCAAAAAGGCTGCTCTGCAAAAGGCTGCGAATGCTACGTCAGCAATGCTTAATTGGTTACCATAGATATACTTATTATGCTGTAACTGCCTATCTAGGACATCTAAAACTGTATTAGCAAGTTGTTGATCTACGATTTTTAACAGTGCAGTATCAGTAGGTTGTTTAAGGAATCGTGGTTTGAGCACATTTTCAACGAAAAATGGACCAGCTAATTTTTGCATAAAGGCAGTATCTAAAAATTCTTCCCACCAAATAATTTGAGCTTTGTCTCGTGCGTTACCTACCATTAGCCCTGGAGACGGCGATGTATTATCTATATAAGAGCAGATCGCTGACGAGTCTGGCAAAATCCAGCCGTCCTCTTCATACGCCGGTATTTTCCCCATAGGATGAATATTACGGCGATACTCTTCGTCAATATTGAAAGGGCTTACTTCGTCATGTTCGTACTTTATACCCTTGATAGCCAGTACCATTCTTACTTTACGAACGTACGGTGACATTCTATTACCATAAAGTTTAGGCATAGGGATTCCTTACATAGTTTTATGATTACAAACACGAGGATTATAACTGTTGCAGGCTTTTTATAAAACTGTCCAATACTGGAATTTACTTGCCTATTATTAGCTAAAAGCAAGTATTATTTGGATAAGAAATTACAATGAACATTATTAATCAAGGTCACAGTGACACTCCTATTTCGAGTGGATCACTCGGCATTTTTACTTGAATGAAAATAAAATGAGTAAGTTAGCAGTATTATTACATTATCATGATTTAAGAACCTCTGATCATCCTGGTCTGACAGCTATGGCTAACGAGGGTTCAAAGATTTTACCGTTATTCATCTACGATCAAAAAAATCTGCGTCGATTAGGCGGCGCTTCGAAGTGGTGGCTCAATTATGCCTTGCTGAGATTAATTAACGAATATAAGAATCTCGGCCATTGTTTACAGCTCGTTAAAGATGACACTTTGAATGTTATCCAAGATTTGGTTACCAGTAACAAAGAGTCGGATGTTTCCTTCCACATAAGTTACGATCCAGACCCTAAACATCGTAATCTAGTGAAGCAGATTCGAGACTTAGGTTTCGATCTAAAAATTTACAATTCGAATTACTTTTTTGAGACTGGAACTGTACTAAATCAACAGGGAAACCCATATCAGGTATTCACGCCGTTTTACAAAGCTTTGAAACAAAGAGTAGATGAGTGGTTAAGTGAATGTGAAACTCTTGATAATGCGTATGATTTCTCAGATTACCAGATCTATAATTCGGTAGATTTGGCTCAATTAGAGCTTCTTCCAAACAATGATTGGGATTCTGGAATGCAGAATTACTGGGAGCCGCCTAGGACCGCAAAATGGTACTGGAAGCGATTCTTAAATCACGTCGAGAATTATGGAAGCCTTCGAGATATCCCTGGGAAATTTGGCACCAGTCACCTGTCTCCCTATTTGGCATGGGGAGAGTTGAGTACTCGGCAATTGTACGCGTCGTTGCAAAGAAGAAGCTTATTAGATAAATCTGAACAATGGGTTCGTCAGCTTGTATGGCGCGAATTTTCTGCAAACTTACTACACCATTTTCCCCATTTAGTTGATCGTCCACTGCGTCCTGAATTTGAAAGATTTCCTACTAGACAACAAAGAGAAGATTATGATTCCTGGAAGCAGGGTAAGACGGGTTTTCCTATTGTCGATGCAGGGATGCGGCAGTTATGGTCTACGGGGTGGATGCACAACCGAGTTAGAATGATAACGGCTTCATTTTTGGTTAAACAACTACTTCTTCCTTGGCAATGGGGAGCAGAATGGTTTGAAGACACACTTGTAGATTTTGATCTTTCAAACAATCTCATGGGTTGGCAATGGAGTGCGGGATGTGGAGCTGATGCAGCGCCTTATTTTCGTATTTTCAATCCACTATTACAATCTAAAAAGTTTGATAAGGATGGATCCTATATTCGTGAGTGGATACCGGCACTTAAAGACCTTAAAGGAGGTCTAGTTCATGAGCCTGAAAAAGCCGGTTTGATATCCAGTAAACTGGACTATCCTGACCCAATGCTTGATCTAAAGGAGACACGCCAAAGAGCATTAGATGCTTATCAGCAAATGCGTGAGTTGAGATAATATTATTTTAGTGTCTTTGAAATCCAGTCTTGAGCTATGCTTGTAAATTCCCTTGGATGAGTATCAGGATAGTATCGATGTCCAACATCTTTAAACACATGCATTGTTTTTGGTCCTGCCAAGGATTCAAAGATATTCATTTGCTCAATCATTGGAGCTCGTCGGTCATCTTCACCTGCTAGTAATAGGACTGGAAGAGTAATTTTGGAGGCCATGCTTGCAGGCTCGAATTCAAAAGCATTAAAACCATTAATCAATCCAAAAAAGTAAGTTATTCCTTGAGCTAAAGGAAAGCTTGGAACCCCCATTAATTTGAAACGATTATTTATGGTGCCGTAAAAGCTTTGGAAAGGACTTTGTATCATAAGAGCATCTACACCCATATCAGGGTTATCATGTATTGCTTTTATAATTGCTGTTGCACCCATTGAGGTGCCATATAGAATAATCTGATTGTTAGATAGATTATTCTTGGCGAATTTGACACTTGCGACTACATCGAAAGATTCTGTCCATCCAATACTGCTGGTATCCCCTGAACTGTCTCCGGAACCATGAAAATCGATCAGTAGAAAAGCGTATCCGTATTTCGATAGAAGCTCAACAGTCTTCATTACTTGTTCTTTACGCCCACAGTATCCATGAAACAGAATGATCAATGCATGATTTGCTTCTTTGGCGGGTATGTACCAACTATGAATTTTATGCCCACTTTCAGATTCAAACTGATAGGTTTGATATTCGAAACCAAACTCTTTTGGACTTCTCTCATTTTCAGGCCTCTTTTTCTTTAGACCGGTGATCATTACATCTATCGTATCCATCAAACTCATTTCTGAAAATTTTGGACTTGGTTTGATATCAGAATAAAATTGAGTCATTGATTTTGCGTTGTTGTAGCTTACATAAATGATAAATGCTATCAAAATCGTACTTAGAATAAATAAAAGACTCAGGACTCGTTTTAATGTCATAAACCAAACTCTTCTGGATGAATAATACCTTCTTGAATTACCTTGTAAAAATGTCTATGGGTTGTGTGTAAGGGATGATTAGACGCTACATATTTTACATTTGGATCACTTTTCAAACTAAAATAGTTTGAACCTTCAATTTCATCAAGAAAATTCGGGAGCACTCTGAGATGTAATGCATCAAAAATAAACTTAAAGTAAATTTGATACTTTCCTTTTTGTGTTTTGATCGTTCTCAAATCTATTTTAATAAATTCAATAAATTCATATTTTTTAGAAAAATGTTTCAGTTGATTTCGAGCCGCTATTTTTAGTTCTGGGTCAGTTGTATCATATTTAGGATTAAAGTTTCTAAATACTGACTTATACTGGGGTATCAAAGTTTTACTCTTAGTCAACTTATTACGATGATGTATTTTTTTTAGTTCACGGTTGTATCTAACGGATGGGTAAAGATCCTTAATGAATCTATAATCGTATAAAGGCGCATAGCGCTCTTTAGTTATTTGTAACCTTAAATAGTTGACGCCGTATTCAATGAATGGTGGTTTTCCTATGTGTTTTGGATCAATTTTTCCATGACACATTCGACAATCTCGTTGAGTCTCATTGGCCATTTTGACACTAGACTCAGCAGATATATATATACACATAAACAGAATACAAAAAATTGCTATAGTTTTTAAATTCAAAGATAAATCTCCCATAGCTTATTTTCTTGATTTTCATGAAAACCGAGTTCGGAAAGTATTTTTTGTCGATTATCTAGTGATTGACAGCCCCAATTATCAATAAATTTTAGTGATTTTGCGCCTAGTGATCGAGCTCTTCGAAGTGCAGCTCGTAATAAAACTCTTAAATATTCCAGACCATTACTTTGTTTAACTCGATAGCATAGTATTTGCCAGGTCTTCTCATCTTCATTATCTAAATTCATCTTTAAATAACCGCTTACTATATAATTTTCATATAGTATAACTCCATCGAGTTGACCAGATTTCAGAGCGGTGCGTAAGCCACTATGATCTAATAATTCTTTTTCTATATTCATACAGTAGCATGTTGTATCAGGTGAGTCTGACAAATTTTCTAGTAATTGCCTAAGATCTTTATATGATTCTTGACTCAAAATTTTGGTTTCACGCATTTTCTATTTTACCTTCAAAAAATTTAAGATTTTTTAATTCATAAATCGGTTCTGTTTCCACTCCATCCAATGCGAGAGTTTCAAATTCAAAATCATCATTTGTTGTATCAAAAATCTTTTGATCAACCATCACATTTGTATATATTCCGATTTTACTAACGGCTTCGAGATGTTCAGCAGACTCTGGAGCTTCGCCGTAGATAAAAAACTCCTGTTTTTCTTCGGTACCAACCACTGCAAAAGAAACGATTGATTCAGCAATACCAATTCCATTTTCCACACTAAACTTATTCTGTTTTTTTCGATTTAAGTTGAACTCGGGTAATCTAACTCTGAATTCCTCAGCGGTTCTGATGGCGCGATGCATGTAATCACTGTGAACTTCTTCAAGAAATACTACACTTATTGCATCACCTTCAAAACGATCGATAATTCCGCCGTATTTATGTACTATATCCTGCCACAATGTGAAATATTCATTTAACATTTCCACAATATTTTCGGCAGTATGTTTTTCACTGATAGAGGTAAACGATCTTATGTCTGAAAATAACACTGCTCCGTTACTTTCAACTATTTGTCTTCCTTGAGACATTATTTTGAATAAATGATTAGCAGCATCTGAAACAAAAGGGCGCATCTCATTTCGTTGATTCAGTTCTTCCATCATGTAGTTAAATTGTTCTAGTAGTTTTCTAGATTCATCCACCGATATACTATCGATTCTATAATTGTAATTCTCTTCCTGTAGTCGATCAAATCCGTCCTCAAGAAGACTAACTGGTTTCAAAGCCTGACGACTTAGATAAAGAGCGATTAGTATTCCAATTAGAAAATAGGCTGGAATGAAACGTTTGTAAGATATTTCTAAATTTTGATACTCAGCTAAAGTTTTATTTTCATCTACAAATAATAAAAATTCATAGCCTGGTAATTTATCTGACGTAGCATACTGCATTAGATATTTCTTATTGTTGATTTTTATATGAATAAGTTGTCCGCTTTTGGCCCTGCCTTTATCAAATGCTCTCGAACCTTCTACTTGCGCGACTCGGACTTGATTTACGATGGGAGTAGTCTGTTTTTGAGCCTTTACATACCACTTCACAGGGTTGTTGGATGCATCTCTAAAATTGAGCGGTGATTTCATAAAAGATTTTAGATATTCCGGGCCAGGTATACCAGCAACGAATAGCTCGCGTTTATCAGTTTTAATATTTTTGGTTTTCTTCCACCAGAAGTAATAACCCTGCTGAAACAAAGGTACTTTAATAAAGCGGCCTTCAAACTCTTTTCCATAGGTGGATTTGTTATGTTGAATGAAGTCAAGGTAGGAGTTTTTGTTGAACTTAAAAATAGTATATTGCCTTGCTTCTAATCGATATTTTTTAAGATTTGCCTCCAGCCGTGACATTAGTAATTCGCCATCATGCCATAATCTATTGAATTCCTTAGTATCTAAATCAGGATTCCAATCTTTTTGCATAGTGACAATCGCTAATGTGGCTGTCCTAAGAACTCCAGTTTGTAAATCAAAACCACTTTTTGTACCGCCGAATTCGCTTTTTCGTCCATTTGAGTCTAATCGAATCAATAGACTTCTATCGGGGAGGTCTGATTGTCTAATAGATTGAGGTTTTAAGGTAACTTCAGACATTTTTGAAGCAAGCTGTGTTGAAAATTTATCGATATTTAATTCAGTTTCTCTCATTGCTTGATTCAGTTTGATTTGAGCCTTCATTAATAGTGATATTTTCTTTTGTTGACTAGCTTCTAAATAGAATTGGTCAATTAATAAATAACTTAATGAAAGTGAGAATAGAAATATCAACATTAAGGTCCATTCAAAATGGTATCTAAGAGCTTTAATGCCACCCATTAATGTCAAAATTAGGCCCGGAATTATTAACAAAATTACAAGTAGCGAATGTTGCTTACAATATTTTGTAAAGATTGTGTATTTAGGTATGTAAGTTAGACCAAGATTATCAGACTTATGAAAACCCAATGGGTCTTTAATTTGTAGAATTTTACCGTCTGATTTTTGAATACAATCCTTTGCTGATGCTTTCAATAATTTATTTGGATATCTCGCAATTATATCTTCCTGAATAGCTTTTTCAATAAGCTCTTCGTTCACCGATGCAGCTGGAATAGTCATTATCAAATCAAATTGCTTACGTTTCTCCTCAAAGTAAATACTGGCTGGGTAGAAATAGTAATAGGATTGATTTTGATAATTGTATATGAGCAGGCACCGATTCACTGCCTCTGCGTATTCGGTAATTTCCATGGGGAGGGTGAAGACTTGTCCAGTAATCTTCATTAGTTTTATCTGATCTTCTTTACGAGTTTTTTTACGACTAATTTTATATTGAATTTTGACTAGATCTTTGTACCATTTTTTACCAAATTCTTTTTCAAAATTAGGTTTTGGAGAATATAAAAGGTATCCATTACGTGAGATCGAAACATGTAGCTTAGAGCCAAAAGGTTTAGGTGTTTGTTTAAGAATTTCTCCTAATTTCTTTTTACGAATACTAAGAATTTTAGGATCTTTCGTTAGCCTTTCATTGATTTTGTTTAGGTAACTTTGAAGCAGACGTTTAACTAATTTAGTTTTAAAGTCACTTACAACCACTGTGTTCTTAAACTGTGAATGCTCCAATTGTCTTGCAATACGGTTTCTCTCATCTACTATTTCATTAAAATTATCTTTCGCTTGGCGTTCCTCCTGAAAAACAAGTCCTTTCCATGCGAAAAATAGGAATATTGCACATAAAAGTAACCAAATTATAAAAAAAGTAGGTCCTTGTAGATGATCTTTGAATTTAGTCCAATTCATAAAACACCTGCTTTTGTTTTTTACCCTTGATGGTCACATTGCTATGTTTGGTGAGTGAATATTTGGTGTATTCAGGAAAGTCTTCAATTACTTTCTCCGCTA
>JAYZAC010000153.1:0-4308 GCA_036339875.1 bacterium
TACTAAGCGTACGGAATTCGGAAATTTATCACCCAATAACTGCCTAAATAAAAGATACTGAGCTACAATCTCACCGGCTTGCAAATTTCGTATGATACCCATTTTCCCTGTCGCACAAAATACACAAGCCTGCGCACAACCTACCTGACTGGACAGACAAATCGTCGCGTGTTTATCCTCGCGCATGAACACGGATTCAACTTCACGATCGTCCTCTAAGCCCAGTTTCAATTTGATAGTTTTACCATCCGAAGATTTAAGTTTGTAACGAACCTCTGGCAAATTCATATAAAAACGATCTTTTAATTTAGATCTTAATTCCTTTGAAAGATTTGTCATAGCTTCAAAATCAAAGATACCTTTTTCATAAATCCATTGGCATAATTGTCTAGCAACAAAAGGCTTACACTTAAACTCATCAACCAAAATATTTAAAAGTGAATTTGGCGTAAAATTAAAAAGGTTTTGTTTATTCATTAGTCCCTTTCGAAAATAAGTGCAAGAATGGCAACCAAGGACTCTTTAATTGAGCTGCGATTGCTACCAATGCCGTCTCGGTTCGAAGAATAGTGCTACGATTCATACAACCCCAATTAATATTTCCTAAAGCCCTTATTTCATTATTAGAAAAGTCACCCTCGGGTCCAATTACAAAATGTGTTAATCGATCATCTAACAAATCTTTGATTTCACGGAAATCCTCTAAACTACCCAAGCATGGGATAGTCTCGATTTGAATTACCTCTTTTGAAGCCACTGTCCAACCATAAGTACGGTCTGCAAAATGATCTTTTTGCAATTCATAAATAGAATAAACACCTACTATTTTGGGAGGTGATAAATTACCACTCTGTTGCGCTGCAGCCCATATCTTTTTTTCAAAACGGCTTAAACGATCTTGTTCAGATATCTTTTCAATTTGCTTGGCATTATAAGTACAATGATCACTATAATAAAAAGCTATTGCTCCAACTCCTAACTCAGTTAGTTTTTCAACAGCCCACTCCATCCGATTTTTATCGAATAGAGGAACCCAAAAGCAACTAAAACCTGAAACTGGTACACCTAACAGCTTCACGTTACTAAGCGAACTGTCAGATTCAATAGTCACAGAGAAAACCTGATTCTCATACAAAGCTTTTAGATCAAGGGGGAACCTTTTTCTCATCACTTGAAGGTGTTTGAACTCACCTGGATACAGGTGAAAGGTTTCATTCAACATTTGCAAGCGAACGTAGCGCACTATGACATTCCACTAAGCCACTTTAATCAATTAGCTCGGTGGGGAATTCATCAAGATGTGATTGAATATTCACTGGAACACCGTCTTTCCAGAGGTCATGAAGTCGGTAACGCTCTCTCGCCTCCCTATTTTGTAAATGTACAACTACACTACCGTAATCTAAGATCGTCCAATTCTCATCATCAGCCTGACCATTATTAAGATGCTGATATTTTCTTTTTTTACATTGATAACGAACAACTTCAGCAAGTACTCGAGAATGTGTAGAAGATGTTGCAGTACTAACCACCATGTAATCTGCTACAGAAGATACTTCAGCAATATTAAAACACTGTACTTCTTCACCTTGCTTATCTTCCAAACTTACTAAAACGGTTGAAAGTATTTCTTCACTACTTATTTCTTTTTTAATCTGACGTACTTTCGCTTCTCGTTCATCAACCTCTTGTGTCATGAAACTCATCTTCCTCTCAATAGACCCGACCGTCCCTCATAAAGAACATCGTATAACTCGACTACTAGTACCTTCAAAACTGCTGCTGCTGGCACCGCAAAAAGCATCCCATAGATACCCATCAATTCAGCCCCCACAAATAAAGCCAGTATAATGACGAGAGGGTGTAGCCCAACACTCTCGCCGACTATCTTTGGCTGCACAAGGTTACCATCAATGAATTGAACAATAGCGAAAAGCAGCAAAACATATAAGAACAGGAAAACCCCAGCTCCACCTACAGCCCCTTGATAAATAGCCATAATGAGAGCTGGACCTAAACCAAAAATTACTCCCAGATAGGGCACCATATTAGCTATTCCACTGAGGGGCCCAATAACCATCCAAAACTTAACACCTAAAAACCATAATCCAAGCGTCATCATAAACCCGAAGATACAAGCCACCTTAAACTGGCCAATTAAAAAAAGCTTTAGTGTTTCATTTGCCCTGTCAGAAAATTCAAGCATCCATGGCCTGTAGCTAACCGGCACTATTTTCATAAATAAGCCATGAATTCTTTCAAAATCGATTAATAGATAGATCAAAAATAGTGTAACAATTACAAAATCCATGGTTCGTTGAAATACAGCTTGAGTAGAATTAAGTAATAGCCCGCCTATCTTACGAAACATAGAACCAGCCCATGTATTGACTGTACGTAATAATTTTTCTATCTTTTCCTGATACTGCTCGAAGTGATTGATTACATGCCCAATAGGGGCTCTTAAATAATTAGCAGGTTTCTGAAGACTTTGGGGAACTTCCATATTTTTAAATTCCCGTATATTTGTTTTTATTTTGTTGATTAAAGGCTTGTACTCAATACTAGAAATTTCATCTGCCATAGTAACTACATTTTTACCTAAGCTAAAAGCCATAGGTATTACCAGCACTAAAGCTGCAAATACTAAACCAATAAAAACCGCCGCTATTGCACCCTCACGATTCATATAGCGCCATTTCTCAATTTTTCGTACCAATGGATTGATCAAGTAAGCCAGCACAAAAGCTACAAATAGAGGCAATAATGTTGCCCAGAATAAATGAGTCATCAATGCAAATACAGTAACGATAAAAACTGTAAGCAAAAAATCTTTAGAAAATAGTAGATTTAATAAGCTTTCCTTAAATTCATCAAAATTAGTACGTCTTAACATAACTTTTGGAACTTTAGAAGACTCATTTGGAAGAGTCACATTCTCAGCGATAACTACATTTGAATCAGCTGTCTTGGTTATTTTTCGTTTTTTACCTTTAGCCATAATAAAAAGGGTTACCTCTTATGTAACAAGAGGTAACCCTAATTTACTACTTTCCTGAGTTTTTTTCCTTGGACTTTTTATCTTTTGTTTCCTCAATAACGGAATCCTCTTTTCCACTGAGATAAACTCGCACCTTTTTTTCGATGTCTTCGCGTATTTCAATGTTTTCCTTAAGGAAGAGCTTTACATTCTCTTTACCCTGACCTAAACGCGTATCTCCGTAAGAAAACCATGTTCCCGCTTTATTAACAATACCAGCTTGGACACCCACGTTAAGTAAGGAAGCCTCATAAGAAATACCTTCACCATAAGTGATTTCAAAAGTTCCTACTTTGAAGGGAGCAGCTAATTTATTCTTGGCAACTTTAACTTTATTAGCGGTTCCAACAACTTCAGTACCCTTCATCAAATTCTCTGTTCTTCTAACCTCTAAGCGCTGAGAAGCATAAAATTTCAGTGCATTACCACCAGTTGTAGTTTCTGGGTTTCCGTATCCACCAATTTTATGTCGAATCTGATTAATAAAAATTGCACAGGTATTAGACTTACTGATTGAAGAAGTCAGTTTACGCATTGCTTGAGATAGCAAACGTGCCTGCAGACCCATATGGGAATCACCCATTTCCCCTTCAATTTCAGCTTTGGGGGTAAGAGCAGCAACAGAGTCAACAACTACTAGATCTAAACTGCCGGACCGGACAAGTGTATCAACAATTTCCAATGCCTCTTCACCAGAAGTTGGTTGTGCTACAAATAAATTATCTATATCCACACCAATAGCTTTTGCATAAACTGGGTCAAGTGCATGCTCGGCATCAATAAAAGCTGCTAAACCGCCTTGACGCTGAGCATTGGCTACCGCATGTAGAGTCAAAGTGGTTTTACCCGAAGCTTCGTTACCATAAATTTCTACAATTCGTCCACGAGGATAACCACCTATTCCTAGGGCAGCATCCAGTTCAAAGGAACCTGTGGGAATAACATCTACATCGTCAGCTAATCTCGAAGAACCCAGGCGCATGATCGCACCTTTACCATATTGGCGAGTAATTTGATCAATAGCTACAGTTAGTGACTTTAGCCTTTCGGCATCAACTTTAGACATGTTTCTTTCTCCTTGGTGAAACGCGGTTACGACTCACTCTTGATTTCAATAATCGCGAGCAAGACGATCATTTAATTTGTCAGGGCTCCCAAAACTTTCCTGATCCAGACCTTCTACGCGCTCTTCCCGCGAGGTTAAAATTTCCTCAAGCAAGGTCAGCAGCTTACGGTCCAGTCGGTTCAGAGAAAGAATAGCGCGTAAT
>JAYZAC010000154.1:0-19957 GCA_036339875.1 bacterium
AACAGTTATGAGCGTACTAAACTATGATCGTTTAAATCAGCTTGTGACCGGGGTGTATCCTATCACATTGCGGGAGATCGTCCACGGTGACACAGTGGCAGCCTTAATTTCAGCAGCAGATTACTTCAGCTATGGTGGAGGCGGCGATCGATCTAAGCGTCAACTAATGATTCGCAAAGGTACCAACTTAAAGAAAATTAAGAAGGCTTTACAACGAATTCTAGAAGGTGAGTCGGCTGGAAAGGAAGGAGACCGTAGCCCCGCCAAGTTAGGTGATGCAGATGGCAACACTGTAACATCGCTTGAAATAGTCGTTGATGAGCATAGTATGCTGTACTTCATCGAGACTTTGGACCCCACCTTTGATGAGCTTGAGAAATTTGTGAAATATCATGATCTCAAAGCAAGACTTCAGCATGACGGCCTTAAGTACTTTTCAAAAGCAATGTCTTTTGCCCGAAGGATATTCAAGAAAAGAGAAGCTACTTTTTACTTTTTTGAACTTAGAGATCAAGATAAATTTGGTTTATTTCAGAATTGCGTTGTCTCAATATTTTCGATGATTCTCGCCCTAAATTTTGGCATGCCAGAAGAGGAAGTTAAGCGAATTGGAATGGCTGGACTTTTTCATGATGCTGGTGATGAAGATTATCTAACATCAAAAGACTCTACCCGAGACACTATGGTTGAGAAAAAAATTGACGCTGGAACTTTTCTACTTCAGAAACTTGATCTTGATCCCAAAGTAATTGAAATAGTGAGACACCAACACGATAACTTAGTAGAAGAAAAAGAATATTTACCTAGCGCTATTCTTCAGACTGTAGTGGCACTTGTCTGCTACACCTCGAAGGGAACCTTTTGTGTTGGTCACCACATTGAAGAGGTAGATGCTGGGAGAGCAATCCATAGCGCTGTAGCCAAACTAGTGATCGCTAGTAATCCCAAGGTCAATGAAACATGCCCAGAATCTATTTTTAATGAAAAGGTTATTGATCGATTGGCAACGGTATTTGGTTTCGGATTTCTGATTACTAAAGAACGACAAATCAGAAATGAAATTCTTAAATCATGTAAATATTCTAACGTTCTCAGTAATCGTGCAAGTGTTGCATGCGAGCACCCCCATTACGAGGAAAATACTCATAAAGAAATAGAATTCTGTGATGGTCAAAGCTTCCCCACTAATATTTGTGGAAATAGAGGACGTAGTAGGCTTGTACCTAAGTGTCTAATTGGATGCGAACTACTCGCAGATATAAATGAAGAGTATATGAATCAATCAGAGGATAAGCCTAGCTCAAGCTCAAATTCCAGTTCTGGTGCCGCTCCAGTTAGTGACCAGTCAGGCGGACAAGACTCCGGCTCTGACGAGTAGCGGATCTTTTACTCCTGCTTTCTCGAAGCCTTTCGATCGCAACTCACAAGCAGCACATTTCTGACAGGGTGGAAATTCCCCAGCATAACAGGTGTGCGAATACGCCAATGCATCTAATGCACCTAATTCTCTGGCTAGTTTTACCGTTTCTGCTTTAGAAAGAAACATCAAAGGTGTGTGTAAACAAAAGTTTGCTTCCATTCCAAGGTTCAAAGTTGCTTGAAGAGATTTAATTGTATCGTCTCTACAATCGGGGTATCCCGAAAAATCAGTCTCGCAAACTCCCGTAACAATATGTCTAATACCTTTTTGATAAGAAAAAGCTGCCGCCGCAGACAGCATTATGAGATTTCTACCGGGAACAAAAGTATTTGGAAGAGACGTATGCTGATTATTATCCAAGATTTCGTCTCCAGTTAAGGCATTACCTCCCAATTGTTCAAATAAACTAATCTTCAAGCATTCAATTTTCACTCCCGCCATATCTGCTATGCGATACGCGGATTCAAGTTCAATCTTGTGACGCTGACCATAATCAAAACAAATGGCTGTTACAGAATTAAAATATTTTATTGCCCAGAATAAACATGTAGTTGAATCTTGCCCACCCGAAAACAATACAAGAGCATCATGTTCTTTCAAGCTCATCTCATTCTCCAATCTAAATATGGAATCGCGCCACTGAGTTGACTTATAGATTCTATTCTGTAGGCGCCTCTCGTGGGTAAAAACTGCAAGCAGAAGTCGTATTTATTTTGAGGTGAAGATTTTTGACTGAACCAGTCTAATAAACCTTCGCAAGAATTTACGCGCCCTTCTAAAATATTTGATAAATCTTGATGATCTACCTGATCAATCAGAGGCTTTATCTGCAATTTTATCTCAGAAAAATCTAGTACCCAGTCATATGGCTTAACTAGGCCTCCAGTAACTCCTGCAGTTAACTTAAAGCTATGTCCGGAGATCGTATCTGAAGAAGGTCTCCATACACTTTCAAAATCAAATGATTTCCAACAAGTCCACATATTATTTCCGTGATAGCAAGCTGCAGAGGCTTCAGTTTCAATACAAAAAATATTAAAGATATCAAGAGATCTTGCAGTCAATTTCGTATATATCCACAAAGTAATATTCTCAGAAGTCGGATTGTCTAATCCCTTAATATCATTCAAAATACAATGATCTAACTCGTCCTTGATATCCTCACAGCAGGTATTAAGATGATCTATCATTTGGCTGGTCTGATTATCAAAAATCTTAGTCTTAATTGAAATCCATAGTCCAAAGTTATGACCATGTAGTCTCCGGCACTTATGATTTTCAGGGACATGAGGAAGAAAATGGGCAGTTTGTAGCAAAACATATTTAGAAATCACATAATGATCATTAATCTTATGAAATCTTAAATCACTAGGACAACGCATTTCCCAATCAAAATTACATGAGCTTAAATTACTCATTGTTGTTAGAGGATATACGCTATCTAATTCTCCCCAATGTTTTCGATTTGTCTCAGAAAACCATTCTTTTTTGAGATTTTTCATTGAACTCATAAGTGAGGCATAGTTGCCATTGAAAATCCGAAGTCCGAACTCTCCACCGTAATTTTCGCCCCGATGAGTATAATAGCTCCACCATTTTAGCTGATCAAAATGCCAGAACATCTCATACACCTTTAGCTTGGGGATCCCAAATAACCTTATGAATTTGAATTTGAAATCGAACATCTAATCCTGAGTTAAGAATCCATTCAACAAGACTGGATGGATCCATTAGGTCATATACAGGACTAAATAAAACCTTTGCTCTTTTACTCAAATCATATTTTCTAACCAGATTCGCTGACCAATCAAAATCATTTCTATCCTGAATAACGAATTTCACCTCATCATGTGATTGAAGAAGTTCTAAATTTCCATAATGATTTTTTCGCTCCATTTTAGATGCCGGACACTTCATATCAATAATTTTACGAACTTCTAGGGGCACATTATCACATAATATGTGCCCACCCGTTTCAAGTAAAACCTCGAAACCCTCATCCAGTAGTGCTTGCATGAAATCACATATCAAATCTTGCTCCATAGGCTCGCCACCAGTAACTTCAACAAGCGGTATATTTAGAGCTCGAACCTCATTCAGAATACTTTTTATATCCATCCAGGAGCCTTCATGATAGGCATGTTTTGTATCGCACCATGTACATCTTAATTTGCAACCACTCGTTCTAACGAAAGTACAAGGTCGACCTACATGGGTAGATTCACCTTGTACAGACCGATAAATTTCATGAATTTTAATTTTATCCACTTATACTCCTGTGAGCATAGTTAATTTTCTTTAGAAAAATCTACACTTTTTGAAAAACCTTCATTTCCATAAAAATAGAGCATATTTTAATTTCACATAATCATAGAAAAAATATCTCAAAAACATATTTACCTTGTAGCCTTTGTTCATGAGCCCATTTTGTGATTAGGCTATCGTTTTTACTGTAATCCTTGGTAGTTATATCCCATCGTAAATACAAAGAATTATCGATGTTTTGCGATGATACCAACAGAAAAGAGCCTTTCAATCGGCCTAAAACATTACCTGAAAGATATAGATGATTAGAAGTTGCAAGATAACTCATTAAATCTTCACATCTAAATTTGATTTTGTAGCTCGCTTTAGAAACTATATCTAGTGGTACCATACTGCAGTCGTCTATTGAGGCTAAATGATTATCTATACTGTAAATTGGTGGAGTTTGGTAAGAACTAAATGTCAGATTATTAGGACCTGCCAAAAGTGATGCAGCATCCTCTAGCTCTGTAAGGTGCTTAAAATGATGCGGCACGAATTCGACTGCCAGAACAGTTAACTGAGCAAAAGAAATAATGACTAAATGTAAAATAAACGCGATCATAACTCTACAGTATAGCCGTCTCACTGCGTGTTCCCAAGCTTGCTGATAAAAAGCTAAAAGTCTTGAGGATCAAGTTTTAATGAAAGCACACAGATTTACCTTCAGAATATTACAAATGTTAGATCCCCTAACATTTGCCTCTCAAAAAACGTACTCATATGGTCTAATTGATATGTGTTAAATACAAAACAATTTGTGCAACAATTCAAGACTCACGATCAAATTCAGCGTTCATTTTTTTTTGATAAACTTAATACTTACCTCGAAAAACTTTTAAACCCTCAATACTTGTTCTACTTTGAGCAGGAAGATCTACTAGATGAAGCTCGCTTCATTGAGGGTAATGCGGAAGCTAAAAGACTCGAGAAAGATCAATATTTCTACTATTTCAAGGATCTAGCCTTCCACTATTTTGATAAAGAACCCACGATACTAAATGAGGTCTCAATAACTATTCCAGGAACAATTTTTCATTCTGTAATGTTTGTTCCTTTACAACTCAGTGACTACCGTAAAGGTGTGCTTATTCTTGCAAACCCAGAAAATCAAAAGGTTTTTACCAATAAAGATATTCAAGTTTTACTATCTCTAAAAGAAGACTGTCGAGAAATTATAGAAAGAATTCGGTTGAGAAAGCAACTCAGTCGCGCAAATATGGAAATCGAGTTAATTAATCGTATTAATCAAATTGTTCATACAAGCAATGTGACAGAATTCTTTTTCCAAAAACTAATTGATATAACCCAAGACACTCTAGATTGTAAGGCAATTATCTTTTTAACTTACGAATTTGATCGACAGATATATGTTTTAGAAGCGGGCAATGTTGCCGGAAGAGACTTTTGGATCGGTCAAACAGAATTTTTTAGATCTCTAGCTCAAGACTCTGAATTTAGAGGTATCTTTTGTGAAAGTTATGGCGGTAAGCACTTTAAAGGCGAAAAATATGGTTTAGATAGATTAGAAACTGCCTTAGTTGCTCCAGTTGATTTTTACGGCCAATCTCGAGGTGTTTTCATCCTACTAAATAAGGCTGAACAAACTAATTTTACGCAACTAGATATTAAATTGGTTCAAATTATTTGTGGCTATACGAAGGCAATTTTATTCCGAGATTTGGAAAAACAAAAATTGGTTTCTTTATTCAAAAAATTCGTCAGCGATGATATAGGTGAAAATTTACTTCACACACGTTCACAAGATTTATTTCTCGAGCAAAAACAGGAAATAACTATTCTGTTTATGGATTTAAATGGCTTCACCGCCTTTGCAGAATCCTCAGAACCCGATCAAGTTACTCAACAACTGAATCTATATTTCGATGAAATGACGAAACTAATTGTGAAATATGGTGGAACTTTAGATAAGTATCTAGGAGACGGAATCATGGCGCTCTTCGGTGCACCTAATAAAGTCTTCAATCATGCTGAACTAGCTGTGGAATGTGCTTTCGCAATGCAAGAGAGAATGAGTTCTATCAACGAAACATGGGCGAGAGATAATCTCGAACCGTTGTCAGCAAGTATCGGTATTAATACGGGAGAAGCTATGGTTGGAACCGTTGGCTGCGATCAATTTATGGATTTCACAGCTATCGGAGACTCTGTTAATGTTGCCTCTAGGCTATCTGACGAAGCACGAAATGGAAGCATTCTTATCGGTGATACTACATGGAAATCGATGAAAGATGTTTTAGTTTACAAGAGAATGGCTACAGTCAAATTGAAGGGAAAAAGGCTTGAAATGCAAACCTATGAGGTTCACTCATTAAAAAGCATTGATCAACTAAAGAATGATATTAAAACTGCTGAGGAATCAAATCAAATAAGCATATTAAATGCATTAGGTCGCTGTTTAACTTACAGGCCTTACGACTTATCATTAGAATACGTTAATCAAGGTAGTTTAAAGATCCGTCAAACCGCTATCAAGGCAGTTGGCCATCTTAACAAAGCAAAGCACGTGGAGCCATTAATCCAAGCTTTAAATTCTGATAATCAACCTCAAATTCAAAATATAATCTTAGATACAATTTGTAAAATAGATATAGACGTAATCCGCCCCATGTTAGACAGATCATTAAAGGGGCTAAGTAAATCCTATCAACGAACTGTTCTCCAGGCTACAATCGAATCTCGAACATGTGAAGACCGACGCTTACTGTTGGCTCTAATAAAGTCTCTTCAAGATAAAGAGGAGTCCAGCTCAACCTTAATAGCAGACTTAACCAACATTCTGTACCAAGATGATGGTATAAAAATTACTACATCTTTATTAAATCAACTCCAAAGAGGTTCAAATAAACTGAAAATTGCCGCCATAAACGCACTTTCTAAAATTGCAGCACCACAGATTGCCGTCCCCCTAATGGAGAGTTTTCAGAATAATTCAGACCCCAATGTATTATTACAATTCTCAAAAGCTATCGGTAATTTAACTGATCCTAGAACTCTCCAGGTACTAAGCCATCTTTTCGGAAATTCAAAAAAATACGTGACTTGGGACGAATTCCTAAAGTTACGACAAACTGATAGCTCGAGTAGCTCTTTCACCAATGTACTCGTAAATGGAGATATATACTTAAAATACTCTTGCTTGTATTACTTACTTGGAAAGGATAATTTTGAGATCAAAGAACTACTGTTAGATATTTTAGATTCTAGCTCAAATGTAAATCTCAAGCTACTTGCAATAAAGTGTATGTCAAAACTGCCGAATGACATAATCCTAACAAAATTATGTGAACAATACGGTCAGAGTGACAAACTTGATCAAGTGATTTTGAGTGAGATCGGATTTCGTAAATCAACAAAACATACCGATCTAGTTCTTAGCGCAATTTCTAAGAATAATCCTATGATCCAAATCCAAGCTATTTCTGCTTTAGGTAAATTAGGTCACCCAAACTCACTACAAGTTATAATAGACATACTCAAAAAAGCACAGAATGCTAACGTAACCGCAACTGTAATGCAGCAATTAGGGTCCTTCGATAATCCACTATCAACAGAAGCTTTAATACAAGCATTGTATTCTCCTATCGGAAGGATTCGTGCAAATGCAATTGAGTCGTTAATGAAGCTTGGGAAAACTGAAGCCCTAAGTCGTATTGAACGGCTACTATCGGATGATAATAATCGAGTTAGGGCTAATGCTGCTTTAGCATGTCTCAAATTTGGCAAAAAAAGAGCTTTTAAGTCACTTGTTGATATGAGTCAATCACCAAATAAATGGATGCGTCTTTCATGCTTATGGGCATTACATGTTAGCGGTATTACAGAAAGTCGAAAGGTAATTGCAGGACTTCTAAATGATCCCGACTACGATGTAATTATGGCATCCGTAAACTTTTTAAAGAAGAATAAATCCCAAAGGATCTAACTCTAAAGTTATCAATTATTATTCTAATTATTAATTTCTTTAATTCTTAGACTGTACAGTTAACAGTTAATCAAATATATTCTCGGATCTCATGGAATTCAAAGAATCAGAAAATCCACTTCCCGGACTTCTATTTGGTATTTTACTGCCTTCAATTGTACTTCTTAAATTGAGCGGATCAGAATACTTGGGAGCGATGGGTGCGTTTTGGCTTGCAATTAGTTTTCCTTTACTTCTAAGTTTTTATGAACTAAGGAAGTCTGGAAAAATATCTTGGATAC
The DNA here is from genome assembly GCA_036339875.1 of bacterium. Taxonomy (GTDB): domain Bacteria; phylum Muiribacteriota; class UBA6191; order UBA6191; family UBA6191; genus JAYZAC01. The sequence goes on from JAYZAC010000154.1 coordinate 7,952, forward strand.
CGGCACTCGGCGGCTTGCAAGTTCTAGCTACTGGAGCAATCGGACTCTTACATGCTGACCCTCTATGGATAGCAGTAAAAGAAGCTATATTACCTTTGGCACTGGGTATAGCCGTCTGGATTAGTTCGAATGGAAAACAACCTATCTTACATAAGTTATTTCTTAATGAAGAAATCATAGATGTTCAGAGAATAAAATTAAAACTAGATGAGCTTGGCTTAAAAAATGCATTGGAATCGGCCATCTCGAGAGCTCATAAAATAATCTCGTTTGCCTTTTTCCTGTCGGCTACACTTAACTTTGCTCTCGCCCGTTACTTAGTTCAAAGCCCCGTTGGGAGTGAGGCATTTAATCAGGAATTAGGAAAAATGACGGCCTTAAGCTTCCCAGTAATCGCTGTTCCTTCCATGATGGTTATGATATGGAGTTATATCTCTTTTCTAAGAGAGCTAGCTAGATTACTTAATGTACCCATGAAAGATATTATCAGGTCTGACGAAAGCTAAATCACACTAAACCTTAGTGCTCCTCCGTTTCTGACCACGGATCTACATGTACTATTACATCTACCACAGAATCGATTTTCTCTTTCAGAATATCCCTTGCTGAATTAGCAATATCATGACTTTCCCAAACGGATAGGCTGCCATCAACCTCAATATCAATTTCAACAGAAAGCTCCAAATTTCCAATATATCGAGTACGAATATTATGAATACCTTTTATTTGAGATAAACTCATTACTTCGACTCGAATTTCTTCAACAATTTGTGGCGGAGCAGCTCTGTCGAGAAGTTTTTGAATTGCTGGATAGGCAATTTCATAGGAAGCCTTGAACAGAAAAACAACTACTAGTAAGGCGGCAATAGGATCTAGGAAATTCCAACTATTGTCGTAATTACTTATCAATAATGCGATTAGTACAGGAATTGTACTTAATGCATCGGATCTATGATGCCAAGCATTAGCTCTTAAAACTTCCGAATTCAATCTTTTAGCGTGCCATATCGTAAAATGAAATAAAAACTCTTTAACTAATAAAGAAAAAATTATTACGGCTAAGGCCAGTGGAGAAGGTTGAGATACAGTTTGCTCATGAATACTGTACAAACTCTTAATGAGGATGAAACTAGCCACAATAGCTAACCCAACCCCAATGACTGCTGTTACTGCGACTTCTATGCGTCGATGACCATGAGGGTGGCATTCGTCTGCGGGCGCCATCCAATATTTTGAAGCCACAAGAATCATAAAATCGGACCAGCAGTCAGAAAATGAATGCCAACCATCAGCAACTAAAGCCTGACTGGATGTCAATAAACCGACGTATAATTTTAGAAAACTAATCAAAAGATTAGCACACAAGCCTATCCAAGTGACCCTTCTCAGATCATCCATGTAATTTCTTCACCCTTCTCATTACTTTAATCTGTTCAACTTACTCTTGTTAAGCATTGGATGACGAACCCTAAGTAATTCCTCAGCAAAATCCAAACGAGCTCTATCTGCCGTCTGTGGATTAGTACGTCTAGCCAATTGGGCCAATTCATAAGCTCTTTCAGCATCTCCTAATAAAGAATACAAATCCAACATTGGCATAATTAAATTAAAGCGTTTATCTTGATCAAATTTTTCATTTTCAAGGGCGGTCTTTAAAAAGCTGATGGCATTGTCTGTAAGATGCCCCTTTTTATTGGCGATCTCAGATGCTGCTAAATGAATCGCTAAGCAAAACATCTGCCAATACTCGTCTAAGTCGGGACCTTCCAAGTTTAGTTCTGTGTTCTTTACATATTCTATAAGAGGCTTGGCTGAATCTAATAGCTTAACAATTGACCTTTGTATTTTACCTCTCTGTCTACGACTAACAAAATCTTTCACATAATTATAGTGATCATAGGCTTTATATAAATCGCCTTGGCCATGCAAAATTTTTCCCAAAATAAATCTATATTTAGGGTTATCAGAATCAATTTGAATAAGTTGATCAACGATTTTTTTACTTTTCTGAAACTTGCCCTCGCTTAGAAGACTATAAGCATTAAAAAGTAAATGCTCATTAGGATGTTCTTTTTTCGCTTTTAGCTTAATTTCTTTACATTTCTTGAGAGCTACTACCCCATCTACTGATTTACAAATCATCAATGCCTTGTATACATTATTATTCAAGTAGTGGGCTTTCGCTTGTAGATAGCGAACTTTATCATCTTCAGGGTTGATTTTTAATAAATAATCGAAGTAATTAATAGCACTACTAAACTCTTTCTTCCTCGCTAAGTTTACCGCTAGCTGATAAATTTCTTTATAGCGAGCTTCCTCACTAACTGTAACACTTTCAACATCATACTGAGTCAAAGAAACAACCAATAGAATAATCAATTTAACGTACTTCATATACATATTATAGGCTTCAAGACTGTACTCAACAAGTAAACAACTTAAGACAAGGCTTTGATATAATCCAATGCATGCCAGCCGTGTTTTCTTTTATTATAATTTTGCTTATTTCCACGACACTTTTAGCTCGAGAGGAATTAAAGAGATTTAATCATGAAATTTGTAACTCTAAAACTTCACAACTCCTATTCTACGATAAACTTGTATACACAATAAAAAAAACTAGAAAATCTAAAACTTTCAGTCCGCTAGGTGTTATTGGAAAAGAGAGAATTGAAAGTAGCGAAATTTGGCAGACTTCTGCTCCTTTAGGACATTCTTCCACCGAACAATATTTTCTAAACTCGGGTTACAGTCTATTAAAACACAAGACAGGGTTATACCTTATTGAAGGACAAACTGCGGTAATACCAAAAGCTAAATGTGAATTTTCGAATAATGAATCGCATTTTCAGCCTTGGAATTGCCTAGCTCGATTACAAGATTTATCAGGTAAAACAGTTAATATAAAAATCAAATCTAATCGAAAAAAAATCGACATAGTAATTAATAAAAATAAGCTCCAATATAAAAATCCGGGAATTTTGAAAGCTGGTATAACGGCTAGATCAGAAACTTCTGCAATGATATGGTTTAACGAAAAAAGCGTCTTTGTTACTGTGGGTTATTTAAGAAAATTTAATGATTGTAAAAAAGCGCAGAATAAAGATTATCCGAAGTATATTACCAATCAAATTATGGGAGGCGATGAATCCTGAAATATCTATTTTTTAATATACTAATTAAGATAATCTTATTATTATTTATTAAGTCTATTTGGTCGTATCCAATTTTTTTAGCGCCTCCCATAAACCCAACTCTATGGAAAATTGAATCGCCTACAATTAAACAAGCTCGTGACGCTTACAGTAATTTTGACTATCAAAAATGTCTATCAATCCTCGGTAACAAAACAACCAATACTAAACCCTCTAATCAAAATGCTTGGTTAAAAATCGAATTACGAATTATGAGCTGGGTTCAGTTAGGTAATATAAAAAAAAGCCGCCATCAATTAGCAGTCCTCAGAACAGTCTTGGACTCTCAAGAAGATCTAATTAGATTAGGGCTTTTATCGGCTATTGCCCAATTGTGGGCCGGCGAAGATGACCCGCGGCACTGCGTAAAAAAATTAAGGAATTTACGTTTTCAATTGAAAAGCATCAATAATAATAATTTGGAGATAATTGCAGAAATGTGTCATCTGTCTTATCTCTGGCGTGAAGAACGAATTGAAGACATGCCAATTTCATTAAGAAATCTAGAAAAAAAACTTGGTAAGCTATTCAATTCGAAGCATCCTTCTTGGAAGACTTACCATGTTTACAAAATCTTGGTTCAAACTATGAAATACGAAGCTCAGAATCGATATATCTTTCCTCTGTTTGATCAAATTGACAAGGCAAATTTTACATCCAAATTACAAAGTAGATTTTATAAACAAGCGACTAGAGGCTTTTGCTACATATATAAAGGTGAAACTGGTCGAGGCCTCAGGCATCTAGAGTCTCTGCTAGATTTATTTGAAAAAAATATTGGTAAATCATCTCCTTCAACTCTCCAGTTTGGTATCAAATTGGGTAATATACTCTGGGATAACAATCAATTTATTACTGCTTATAATTTAGCCCATCGTCTTCATAAGATTTGTAATAAAACCTTTGGTCCAAAATCACGAATAACTATTAAATACCGAATTCTACTTGCAAAATGTATGATGAGAATGCGACGTTCATCTGAGGCTTTAAGTCTTCTAACCACCATTCACAAAAAGTTAGACCTTACTAAACAAATTCGACTTGCAGCTGAAATTCATCTTCAACTCTGTAGACTTTTTATGGAAAAAGACCAATACATAAAGTCCGAAAATCATCTCAACTCAGGAAGAGCGATCGCTTCTCGCCACTACTATTCCAGCCATAGTATTATAGAAGAATTTCAACGCTTGGCTATCGTTCTTAGAAATCGAAAAAATATGCGTAATAATCAAATAATATCCCCTATAAAAACAATTCTTGTCGAATAATCTAATTATGAATAAAGTAATAATAATTGTCATTCTTATCTTAGCAGCTGGTTATCTATTCTTTCTGAAGACAATTGACCAAATGCCCTCAGAATACAAGACTCTCAAAAAGATTGAATTAGATTTACATCAAAAACATAAGAATTTAATTTCTAAACTTTCTTCCGATTCTCAAACCGATAAAAAAGAATTAGCTAATGAGTATTTAGTAGATTCCAAAATATGGATATTAGAACTTCAAGAACTTGCCCAAAACTACAAGACAATTGGCAAAGGTCTAAGTATGCGAAAACGTAGTCGCCTCGCTGGCGAAGCCCTCAAAATAAAGAGTCAGATTAAACTTATCAAGCAAACACAAATTATGTTAAAAAACGCCTTGGATGGTAAGGTCTTACCAGAACACGAAAAACTTCTAAAATTCGATAAAGACAGTGCATACCGAAAAATCTTCATGAATATTCCATCTAAAAATAGTAAAGGTTTTGAGAAACCATAGCGCCATCATTCGATGGGACCATCACCTATAATTAGATTTAGATAAAGGACTTTTAGTTTTTATGACTCAAAGTAACAGTAATAACTCGACCTATCTTTTTTTAAACATCACTTGATTTAATCAGCTTACTAATCCACTATTGCCCCATGAAAGTTTTATTATTCTTATTTCTATTTAGTAGCCTCTTCGCGCAAGCTGATTTTTTTCCTAGTGTTTCTGGTAAAACATTAAATGGGGATGAATTTATAATGCCACAGAGTCTAGAAAAACCAACTAACATTTTAGTCGTAGCTTTCAAGCATTCTCAGCAAGAAATGGTTGATACGTGGTTGAAACCTTTATCACAAATAGAACTTGAAAATAAAAAGGTAAAGTATTACGAGTTTCCCGTGATGGCAAGAATGGGCAGCTGGAAGCGCTGGATGATCTATAACGGTATGAAAATGGGTATTAGAGACACAGAACAGAGGTCCCGGACTGTAAGTTTTCATATTGATAAACAACCTTTTAAGGAAGCACTCAAAATCGCTAATGAGGATAACATTCATCTTTTTATTGTAATGCAAGATGGATCAATCAAGGGAGTAGTGGAGGGTGTTTACAGTTCAGATAAGTTACGATCTCTACGTCAGCTCCTTATTAATCGTTGATATTTACAATAAACTTTTACCGTAGGTATCTAAGTTATGCATTGGAAACAGGAGTTGGAGAGGCTACAATAATATCAATGCACTTCATAAGATCAATTATTACTAGCCTATTTCTTGTTCAGCTATCTTATTCTGATGATCCGAATTGGAGGGTTCTAAGAGTTATTGAGCAAACGCAACCATTCAATTCTCTTAATTCTATTTATAGAAAAGAAGCCGTTAAAAAATTTTGGTCAGAGAATGCAAAAGTAATGGAAGAAATTACTGAGAATTGGGATGTCTTACTAAAAAGTTCTAAAACACGTAAATGGAAAGCATACCTCAGAACTAATCCTAGCGTTAATAATTATATTCAGGATTTTGTACAAAATTGGGTTAGAAATTTGATCTCTACAAATAAGTACGTTCAAAATGAGATTTCTAAAGTTGATACGTTGGCATATCAAAAATTAGTACAGCAAAACTCACAACCTGAAAGACTAGAAGAAATTTTAAATTGGGAAGAAGAACACAAAGATGCATTTCAATTAATTCAAGAATTTGAAAAGGAAGCCCTCACTAACGGAAGTTTATTACCTTCTTTTGAAAAAAAACCTATGGTAAAAGAATCTCCTGAAATATCCTCCAAAAAAATCAAATCTGTTCGAAAGAAAAGAAAAAATAATCGTCAAATAAAATTAAAAATGAATCAGCTTGAAAAGAAGATTCGGCTCGAAAAAATGAAAACTGTAAACGATCGCGTAACCGCAGAGATCAACCGTCAAGCCAAAGAATTTATGCAAAGTGAAGCAATGAAAAATGGATTCAGAGGATCTACAGCAGCTAAAAACCGTGCTTTCGTTGAACAGTCTATTCGCGAAACAACACTTCGTTGGCGCGGACAAGATATCGAAAAAAAAATACGAGCCGAAATCGAGACTGAGATTCAAGCCGAGCTTAAAAAACAGATTAGCGGATACTAGTTTTTAAGTCGATAGCCCGTCTTAAAAATCCATGCTACAGTAAAAAAACAAATAGTAAGGAATCCTAGAATCATAGTCAAACTTACCCAAAGACTCACTTCGGCAACGCCGTAAAAACTCCATCGAAAACCACTGATTAGATAGACCACAGGATTCAGCATCGATACTTTTTGCCAAAACTCTGGCAAAATATTTATGGAATAAAAGCTACCACCAAGAAAAGATAATGGAGTAATTACCAATAGCGGTATCACCTGTAATTTTTCAAAGCCATCTGCCCAGATTCCAATGATAAATCCCAACATGCTGAAAGTAATTGCAGTCAAAATTAAAAAACCTAGCATGTAGATAGGATACTTAATTTCAAAAGGAACAAAGAAAGTCGATGTAAGCAAGATTATAAGACCAATTATAACTGATTTACTTGCCGCTGCACCCACATACCCAAGCAGGACTTCAACGAATGAAATTGGTGCCGAAAGAATCTCATATATTGTGCCACTATACTGGGGAAAATAAATACCAAAGGATGCATTTGATACACTTGTTGTTAGCACAGTCATCATCATCAGGCCAGGAACGATAAATGCACCATAAGGTACCCCTGCCATATATTCGTTCTCCCCTCCCATTGCTGCACCAAAAACAACAAAATAGAGTGTTGTCGAAATTACGGGGGAGATAATACTTTGGCCTACTGTGCGAAAAGCCCGGTTCATTTCAAATTTATAAATACTTTTAATCGCCTGGTAATTCACTGATTTACTAGCTCCACAAAAATTTGTTCTAAACTACTTTCTTGGGTAGATAAATTCTTTACACGTAATCCAGAGGAGACTATATGCTCGAGTATGGCCGAAACCCCTCCATCGCCACGCGAGTCATACTCAAACTCTAAGCGATAGCCCGAATCTGAAAGGTTTATACTATAACCTTTTAGAGAGTCTGGAACTGATATAAGAGGTTGCTCCAGTTCAATGCTTAAAGATTTCTTACCCAATTTTTGTACTAAAGTTTTTTTATCTTCTGTAATAATTATTTTTCCGTTGTTTATTACCCCGATGCGATCCGCCATTTCTTCAGCTTCTTCGATATAATGAGTCGTTAGAATAATCGTAACTCCGGATGCTCTTAAATCTGCAACTTGTTGCCACATCGCTTTTCTAAGCTCAACATCAACACCAGCCGTAGGTTCATCTAAAAATAAGATTTTAGGCTCATGAGATAGCGCCTTGGCAATCATTACTCGTCGTTTCATTCCTCCAGATAACTCAAGTATACGACTGTCTTTTTTATCCCAGAGCGAGAGTTTTTTCAGAATATCTTCAATCAAACCGGGATTCGGCTGCTTACCAAACAAACCACGACTAAATGTGACAGCATTCCATACTGATTCAAAAGTATCAGTAGCAAGTTCTTGTGGCACTAATCCTATGAGAGATCTAGCCCGCTTATAGTCGCTATGTATATCAAATCCGTCAACGGTCACTGATCCAGAACTAAGATTAAGAATACCGCAAATAATTCCAATAAGAGTTGTCTTACCTGCTCCATTAGGGCCCAGTAAAGCAAAAATCTCACCTTCTTGAATTTCTAAATTAATTTTAGAAAGTGCTTTAAAACCGCCCGCATAAGTTTTACTTAATTCTTTTATTTCCAGTATTGCGGACATCTCAAGCCTCTAGGTGACGACTAATTTTTTTTCCTACATGTAGAATCTTTTCGATTAGGGCACCAAATATGAGTCCACTAAAAATTAAACTCAATGATTTCGCTGTAAAGGATAACCAAGGCTTACTAACTAGTTCCTGTTTTAGAGCCTCAAGTAAATGATGGAATACCGGTATTCCGTGTACTATTATCTCGGCACCTACTAGTAGCATTGCCGCTGTACCAACATAACTCAATACCGATAATACGTAAGGCATTGACTGAACTAAGCCTCTACCGATGAGCTTTACAGTATCACCCCCGTCTGTTTTTTTAGCGAGATACAATCCAAAGTCATCCACCTTGACAAGAAATGCCACAAATCCATAAACAACAAGAGTAATCAGTATAGCTACACAAAGAAGTACCGCAATCTGGTTAATGAGCGGATTCTCAAGTACTGTAGAGTATGTAATGGCTACAATTTCGGCTGAAAGAATAAAATCTGTTCTAACTGCACTTTTTATTCTTAACTTTTCAAGATCCTCAGGAGAAATCTTGTCTAAAGTCTCTGCGTTTTGATTTTTTTCACCTTTAGAGAAAAAAATATCGTGAACTTTCTCATAGCCCTCGAAACACAAAAAGGCTCCACCAATCATCAGTAAGGGTGTAATTATCCAAGGTGCCATATAGCCCAAAATCATTACTATCGGACTCAATACAAAAAGCTTATAAAACAATGAACTTCGAGCAATATGAAAAATTATAATTAATTCTCTACTGGGGTCTAAGCCAACCACATACTTGGGCGTAACCGCGGCATCATCAATAACGATTCCAGCAACTCTAGAAGTGGTCTTTGCCACCTGCGTAGGAACATCATCTAAACTTGCAGCGGTAGCTTTCAAAAGAGCAGACACATCATCTAGTATTGCTAGCAAACCACTACTCATTAAATTCTCCCTAGCTCAAGTAAGCTTAGCTTTCGGCCAAATAAAAAAAGTTAGTTTAGATAATGAAAAACAAGGAGTAAAGCCAAATCTGTTTAGATTTTGACTTTATAAAATCAAGGGTAAGCTATTGGGAACCAAATTCATTCAGATCTTCGAAAAAATCATTCGATTTTAACACTGCTTCATCTTGCTCCGTCGCGTCACAATTAGAATACGAAAATGACCAACCGTCTTTAGCAAAATAAACTCCACTTTTGAATAATTGCTGGTAAGCCCACCATTCGGTTTTCTCTTTCCAATGATGTGAAGTAATTTCTATCTGATCAGGAACTGGTAAGCTTTCATCTTTAATCCATGGCGCAATATCTTGAGCGTCTTCCCATGCTTCGTTTCTTAGATAATGTATCGAAAAATTACCAAATCGGCTGTGACCGTCTTCGTTTTTCCAGTTCTTCAAGACAAATCCTTTTAATAAAGCTGTCGCTGAGTCTCGATTGACTCCATAACTAACAACTAACGAATCGATAACTCTATCAATATTCCCAATTAAACTGTCTCCCATTTTCACGTAATCTGCTTCATTACTAGCTCTCATTTTAGACTTTAAAATGGCATCAATGAGATCTAGAGTAATATGAGTATTAATGGCAGTCGAGAGCACAAATAGAGGATGTACTTCAAAATTTTCAGCATACTCGAAATATTTCTTCCATTGCGGTTTTAAGAGTTTCTTATCATCTGAGTCTTCACCAAAATAACCTCGTAAGCTATTTAAGTAAGTTTTAGCAAATTCAATAATCAATCGACGCATGGCGGTAACGTCTTCAAATATCCCCTCTTTACTAAGCTCTTGAAGCCCACCTTCGGTAACTACAGCATAAACTGTAGCGAAGAGCCCTCTACGGTCTTGAGCAGCCACGAACAAATCTCTGATTTCCTTTATTCTTACATCAAATTCTTCAACATCTGTATCTCCGAGAGTCGAAATATCAGCGAGTTCAAGAATTCTACTGATCTCTGTAGAATCCTTTGATAGCAAGGCGCAAGTACTCGCCTTCAATACAACTGATGACGCAATAATTAGAAAACCAAATGTAAGTAGGAACTTCATATTAATTCGTACGAATATCAGTCATTGTATGTTTCGACGATTAAAAAAATATAAAAGCAACTTTTTAAAAAATACTGACTAACAGAAAAAGCCACAGGAATACTTAATTCTTGTGGCTAAGGTAATACCGGATAAGATAGAGGTAATATCAACCCAGTTTCGGCGTAATCCTGATGTTATCGCAGAGGTTTTAGAGAGAGCCGCAGGAATCTGTGAAAAATGTAAAACCACTGCTCCCTTTACAAGGGCGTCTGACGGTACACCATACTTGGAGGTGCAGACGAATAAGATGAGAAAATTGTGCCTCAACTATCGCAGATAACTGAACTCAAATTTAGAAATTCATAAGCATACTTTTCTTGAGCATTATATTCCGATAAAAATACGACCTCAGAGGGTAAGAAACAAAGTCCTAATTGATGCCATGAACTAAAACAGAAATTATCAAATAGTTGTCGTGTGATTATGAATAGCGGAATATAACCTTCACTCTCAGCTTTTACTCTGGCATCAAATAATATAGTTTTAGTTGCCTGAAATTGATCATAAGTAAATATTCTTGAATCTGCTTTAGCACGATTTAAGAGTTCTGAAACCACGCGATCTTCAAATATAAATAGCTTAACTCTATCATCTATACTTTGCTTATCCGCAGCCGAGAATAGCTGCTCAGCGCATAGAGTGCCTAGTTCATCCAGTAACGTAGCCATTCCAATTTTATCCCGTTTATATTGCACATAAGTCTGTAATAAATTCAGCGGGTCAGGCAGGACTTTATAGAGTCTAACAAGGTATTTCATAATGTAGATCAAATTGGAATACAGAGAAGGTCTATCTGTTTCCATGTAAGCTACGATATCAGGTTCGCTTCCTTTAATATTTTTTAGTAAATATTCTACGCTTTCTACATTGATGAATGCTTCCGGATTTTTATGAAATGTTTCATTAAAAAAATGAACCAAGTTGAGACCAGATTTAGCTGGATCTTCGATGCTCAATAAATCAAGCTGAAATTGTTTTAAACCACGCAAATAAAACTCGCAGTGGCCATCGATTAATCGATCATCATCTATCTGCCTGAAAATAACGGGAATGTTTCTTTGTTCAAGCCAATTTGAAGTTACCATTTGTAGAATAAGTATCACATTGATTGGAAAATCTTTAGAATTAATAGATTTTGATAAGCGCACGTGATCAGGATAATAAAAACCTGGTAAACCCTTGGGATTAATCTTAGGCGCTTCAGGTTTCTCTATTGCGACATCTCTACCCCAAGTATAACCGTCGTAATCTAGTTCATACTTGTGCGCCATTGCTAGTGGTACAGAATTACAAATTATTTCTTTTGCCCAAGCTTGACCGGCAATATCTTTGCCATCTTTTATAGACTGAGCAAGATGTAAAGCCATTGACTTGTAATGATCTTCTGGAATTTCATCATTCAAATTCAAGTTACTAAACAAATTTTCAACCAGAATATTAGCTCTATGCACTGTAATTCCATTTTTACGAGCCACTTCTAATGCAATCTTAGAATTACCGCCTTGGCTCTTGTGAACCAGAACCGGTGCACTGTCTGCACCACGCTCATACTTGAAACCAAGTAAACCAATATCATTATTGTAAAGCAGAATTTCAGTATTTTGGAGTTTTAGAGACTCCAGAGCTGCCTTCCTTAAATTCACTCTCATAGGTTTACATAATAATGCAGATAGAGATTAT
>JAYZAC010000155.1:0-4874 GCA_036339875.1 bacterium
AGTATTTGGATGAGTGGTACACCCTTTATTTTCTTCATAACTTTTCCAGGTAGACGGGTAGAGCCCATTCTAGCTTGAACAATTGCAACGATTTTCATTTAAGTCTCCAAAGTGAAGGGTTAAGTAAATTTTTATCTACTGAAAAAAGTTTATCAGGAAGGTTGTAAGCTTTCCTATATCTAAGATTCAAGATCTCTTCAACTTGACTCAAATTATTGACGCCAACTATAACCTTAGAAATTTCGTTTTGAGAAGTGGCAAAGGCTAGGCAGGCTTCAAGAGGACTGAGTCCAACATCCAATAACCAGTCGTGATAATTATCCCAAATATTATTCCAAGTTTTGAAATAATTGGGTATCATTGCTCTGTCAGCGAGAAGTAGACCTTGTAGAAATATTGATCTCACATGAGTCTCGCATCCTTCCTTATAAAGCTTTCGTAACCAGCCGGATTGAATCATTCGACGGTCAATAATATTCAGAGGAGCTTGCACGATATCAGGTTTAAAGTTGCTCCAGAAGTCATCAAGCTCACTAGTCTCATATATGGAGTAACCTATCTTTTGAACTATACCCGATTTTTTGAGATGCTCTAGAGCAGACCAGATTTCTTTACCATAATTTTGCTTTAGATCAGAGGTTTTATGAAGTAGAAGTCCATGAATGTTTGTTACTCTAAGTCTAGATAAAGATTTTTCGACTTCAGAAACTATCCAGTCATAAACGGACAAAATACCGTTGGGTACCGGTGAAACTTTAGTAATAATGTCCCAGTCTGAGACTTCGATTTGACCCAGAATATTTTCACTTTTCCCATAGGAGCTTGCAGTATCTAATGTCTTTATAGACCTAGTTTTCGCCAGTTCTAAAATTCGTTTAACCTGCTGTAATTTTAACTGTCCAGAGGAATTGAATAAACCATAATCCATACCAAATGATGCAGTTCCCAGAGCTAATTTTAGAATATTTATTTCTAGCATCGATACACACTTAACTGTCTGGATTTTTTATGATTAATGCCTCTAGCTCTTTTGTTAAATAGCTAACTTTTTGAAAATATTTTAGTGACTCAATACCAGTCTTAGATATTAAGATATTAACAAGAAATATATCAAAATTTTCATGATATTTTTTAATTAAATTGACGAGACGTTGAAATAAATCTCTGCATACATTTATAGACAAAAATCTAACCCGATTGGCACTATTCCAATCGGGTAAAAATGAAACTTCAATAAACTTTGTTAATAGTGGCGGTGATGTCAGTGTTTGAGATATATCACTGCAGACCATTTCATCACATATAAACATTTTTAATTGATCGGATTTTATGCCTTTCGAACTAAATAAATTTAGCCAAGAAAATATACAGATTGAACGAAAATTTGTTTCGGTTCGATAATGGTACCGTAATACACCCGGTGTACTCTATAATGTATCAATTATAGAGAAGATTGTATAGTAAAGGCGGATTGAAAGATGTTTAACGATAAGGACATCCTAATCACTGGAGGTACTGGTAGTTTTGGACGGGTGTTAGCACAGTTTCTACTGGATGGATATAAACCTAATCGAATTGTAATTTATTCACGAGATGAGTTGAAACAAATAGAGATGGCTGAGAGTTTTACAACTTCTCAGAGGTCTCAATTAAGATTTTTCATCGGGGATGTTCGCGACTCAAGACGTCTTCGCCGAGCTATGAATGAAATTGACTATGTCATTCATGCAGCAGCTCTGAAACACGTGCCTGTAGCCGAATATAATCCTATGGAGTGTATTAAAACAAATGTTCTTGGTGCTTCAAATATAATCGAGGAGGCGATAGATGCAGGTGTCAAATCAGTTATAGCATTGTCAACTGATAAGGCTACTCATCCTGTCAACTTGTATGGTGCAAGTAAGTTAGCTTCAGATAAACTGTTCGTTGCAGCCAATAATGTTGTTGGTAAGCAGGCGACGAGGTTTGCAGTTGTTAGGTACGGTAATGTTATAGGTTCTCGAGGTTCGGTTGTGCCGTTGTTTAAGAAACTTCTTTCAGAAGGCTCCACTTCATTACCACTTACAGATCCGAGAATGACTCGTTTTTGGATTACTCTGGAGCAAGGGGCTAACTTCGTTTTGAAGTGTCTTGAGAGGATGTATGGTGGCGAAACTTTTATTCCTAAAATACCCTCTATGAAAATGGTAGATATGATTAATGCTATGGCGCCAAATTCGGAGCCTAAAATTATTGGTAGAAGGCCTGGGGAAAAACTTCATGAGGTAATGTGTCCCGCGGACGTCTGTCATAGAGTTTTAGAGTATCCTGATTACTATGTTATAAAACCTTCAATCAGTTACACAGACGTTCATAATGATTTTACGGTTAGCGCTATAGGAGAAAAGGGCAAGTCTGTAGCTGAAGGTTTTGAGTATAACAGCGCAACGAATACAGAGTGGTTATCCAAAGCTGACTTTTTGAAGCTTGTAGAAACTTTATGAAGTTTATTCCTTATGGTCGACAGAGTCTAGAAGCTGAAGACTTGAAATCCGTCGTAGAAGTTCTCGAGTCTGATTACTTGACGACTGGTCCAAAAGTAAAAGAGTTCGAAAGTGCGCTATGTGGTACTTTCGGTTGTCGGGAAGCGATTGTTGTCAGCTCGGGAACAGCAGCGCTTCACTTAGCTGCAAATGTTTTGTTGGAATCAGGTGATAAGGTTTTAACTACGCCCAATTCTTTTGTGGCTACCGCAAATAGCATTCTGTACAGTAGAGCGAAGCCAGTTTTTGTAGATATTAGACCTGATGGGAATTTAGATCTTGATAAATGCGAAGAATTACTTGCTGAGGATTCAAGTATTAAGGCCATATTTGGAGTGAATTTTTCAGGACTCCCATTATGTCGAGAAAAGCTTAAATCTCTAAAGAAGAAATATAATATAAAAATTTTAGAGGATGCTTGCCATAGTCCGGGTGCTGACCAAGTCGGTAATGGTGAAGTAAGTGATTGTACCATTCTTTCTTTTCATCCTGTAAAACATATTACGACCGGTGAGGGTGGAGCGGTTCTGACGAATGATTCGATTATTGCAGATAAGATTCGACGTCTCAGAACAGGTGGGATTCAACATGACAGTGATGCATTTACTACTGATTGGTCTTGCGACCAAGAAGGAAATCCGCACCCTTGGGCATATGAAATGCATGACCTCGGCTATAATTATCGACTCACTGATCTTCAATGCGCACTAGGAATGACACAGTTGCCAAAGTTGACAAAATTCATAGAATTAAGACAGCAAATAGCTAGTAAATATGATAAGGCTTTCGGGCATTCTGATTCATTGAGACCACTCTATGAATTCACCTCTAAAAGTGTTTACCATCTTTATGTTCTCAGAGCAGACTTTTCTAAGTTAAAAGTTTCACGAACCGAATTTTTTAAGAGGATGCGAGATCGTGGTATAGGTCTGCAACTGCATTACATTCCTATTCCTTATCAACCTTATTATCAAAAACTTGAGTTAGAAAAAACTGATATTCCAGAGATGGATAGATACTTTGATCAATCCTTTAGTATCCCTATTTTCCCTAAAATGAGTAATTATGAGGTAAAAAAGGTAATAAATAGTATTCAATGTGAGCTAGGCTGAATCAGTATGTATGAATTTTTATGTAAATTATGAAAATTTCTATATATACAGAGGCTGGAAGAAATTTTGGTTATGGTCATATCGTACGGTGCAGTGCTATAGCTGAGGCCTTTGTAGAACTTAATTGTGAGGTACAGTTTTTTATAAATGGTGACAATGGGGCTGAAACATTTTTGCCAAACCTTAAATATACTCTGATGCCATGGAGTGAGAAACCAGTTCAAGATTCGGGTGGTCTAGTGATCTTCGATAGCTACTCTGCGAGTATGGATTCAATGCGTAAAATAAGCGGTGATTGTGAGGTCTTATTCATTGATGATTTTCAAAGACTTGAATATCCCTCGAATAGCTGGATTCTTAATGCTTGTCCTGGAATTTCACAACAAATGTATCCAAATAATAGGAAAGTTTTTTTAGGTCCTAATTACCTGCCATTACGTAAAGATTTTTGGGATATTAGAGTAAAAGATATTCGTAAATTTGGGAATATCAATAGAATATTAGTAATGTTTGGGGGTTCAGATATTAAGAATCTAACACCTATTACCATTGATTATTTGCTAAAGAATCTTCCTGATGTTCAAGTAATTACCATTCAGGGGCGTGAGAGTAGATCGCTGTCAGAATTGACTAGGCTTAAAAATATTCACAATCGTTTACAGTTATATATCCAGCCAAAGATGCAAGATCTAATAGCCCTTATGCTTGAGGCTGATTTGGCAATTTCTGCTGCTGGTCAAACTTTGCAGGAATTGGCTTTCCTAGGTCTACCTACAATTGCTATTCAAGTTGCTGATAATCAGAGTAATAATTTGAGGGGCTGGTCAGAGAATAAAGCAATTGTACCGGTTGTAAAGTATGATTCAACAAATTTTCATAGCAAGCTTAATGTTGCTCTGGAAGTTCTTAAGTCCTCCAGAAGGAGACGTAAGTATTCATATGAAATTATGAAATTAGTGGATGGCCAAGGAGCAAGACGACTAGCTAAATCGATAATGCAAATAATTTAGAACAAAAATTATTCATATTGCTTGTAATTAACGAACTGCTAGTCAATTAGCATAGCAACTTGAAAATTCAGCTTAAATGTATTTTTATGATTGGAGTGATTTCTTCGAGAAAATACGAACCTGGTCCTTCTCTACAATCCAAAGCTGATCAATTATATCTTGTCTAAGGCTAACTATACCTTCATCGATATCGCAAATAATTGGTTCTTCGTGGACATTAAATGAAGTAT
>JAYZAC010000156.1:0-49624 GCA_036339875.1 bacterium
CTTTCTAGTAGCCCAACCAGCTAATAGGGGTATAAGCACATACAGAAAAACACTCAAAAAAAGAGTTTCCCATGGTACAACAACATTACTCACTCCAAGTAATAAAGCCGCTATGGGAGCAAAGGCAAATATCATAATTAGATCATTAACTGAAACTTGTACTAAAGTATAAACTGGGTCTCCATCAGTTAATTGAGACCAAACAAAAACCATTGCTGTACAAGGTGCAACACCTAATAAAATCATACCTGCAATGTAGTCCGTAGCATTTTTTAGCTGAATAAAATGAGGATAAATTTGTATAAAAAACAACCATCCCAAAAATGCCATGGTGAATGGTTTTATAAGCCAATTGACCACTAATGTGAGTAGAAGCCCCTTTGGCTTCTGACTGATTTGAGTAATGCTACTAAAATCTACCTGAATCATCATTGGATAAATCATGACCCAAATTAGAATCGCAACTACAAGATTAACTCTAGCGTACTCAATTGAAGCAATAGCCTGAAAAACATTAGGTGTTAAATTACCTGCTACTATCCCCAGAGCGATACAAATGGCTACCCATATGCTCAAATACTTTTCAAATAGACCTAGAGCTTCTTTCTTGTCTGACATATCTGCACCCTTCTGGTGTGGAGTTACTAATTACATCAAATATCTGCTAGATGGGAGCACTATGCAATTCTTGAGCCCGAATTGCGAGAAATTTTTGTGTTAATAGTATGAATTTAGCCGCTCATTTTTTAACAGCACTCTTAGTTCAGTAGCGATTTTCAATTTTATCTCTAAGAATCGACCTGAATGAAGCTCCTAAAAATCTTCTCACTATTTACAAAATATAAGGAAAGTGATAACTAGCTTATTAGCATAAGATGGAAATTAATTACTAAGATTATAGGAGCTAAAAAAGTGACTATTCGTGTTGGATTAAATGGATTTGGAAGAATAGGGCGATTGGCTCTAAGAGCCTGTTTTGATTGGCCAGAAATTGAAATTATTCATATTAATGAACCAGGTGGAAGTGCTGAATGTCTCGCACATCTTTTGAATTTTGATTCGGTACACGGTACCTGGAAACATGAAGCACAAACCAATAATGATCAGATTCAAATTGGTGATAGAGTTATTAGCTACTCGCAGAATCTAAAGATTCAAGAAACAAATTGGAAGCAGTACGACCTAGACCTAGTTATTGAATGCAGCGGCGTTTTTCGTACAAAAGAAAGTCTACAGCCATACTTAGATATGGGAGTTAAAAGAGTATTAGTTTCGGCTCCTGTGAAAGAAGATGGAGTGCTAAATGTAGTCGTTGGAGTAAATGACAATTTGTTTGATCCTAAACGACACAAGATTGTAACCGCTGCGTCTTGCACCACCAATTGTCTTGCACCCATAGTTAAAGTAATCCATGAAGGCATAGGAATTAAACACGGTGTTATTACTACAATCCATGACATTACTAATACTCAAAGTATTCTTGATCAACCTCATAAGGATCTTAGAAGGGCAAGGTCCAGTAGTATGTCCTTGATTCCAACTAGTACAGGTTCAGCAAAGGCCATTGGAGCAATTTTCCCAGAGTTGGAAGGTAAATTAAATGGCCTTGCAGTTAGGGTACCGCTTGCAAATGCCTCACTAACAGATTGTGTTTTTGAACTCAATCGAAAAACGGATGTTGAAGAAATCAATGGGCTTTTAGAGGAAGCTTCAAAATTTGACTTGAAAGGAATCCTCGGATTTGAAAGGCGTCCTTTGGTTTCCGTTGATTTTAAGGATGATTTGAGATCAAGTATTGTTGACGCTTTATCAACAATGGTCTTAGGCGGAACTCAAGCCAAGATTTTAAGCTGGTACGACAATGAAATTGGCTACGTGCATCGCATGATGGAACTTGCTGTCAAGATCGCTTAACTTTTAAGACCAACTCTATGTCGCCTTTGTCTCAATATCTAGCTGTAACTGCTTCATACTGGGCTTTTACCATCACAGATGGAGCTCTGAGAATGCTGGTGGTTTTATATTTCCACAATCTTGGATACAGCCCAATTGAAATAGCCAGCCTATTTTTGTTCTATGAATTTTTTGGAATTATCACCAATTTGTTTGGAGGATGGCTTGGAGCAAGAGTTGGCCTAAACAAAACCATGCATCTCGGAATGCTAATGCAAAGCATCGCCTTGGGCATGTTATGCGTCCCACCATCTTATCTTAACGTACCTTATGTGATGCTTGTACAGGCCATATCTGGTATTGCAAAAGATTTCAGTAAAATGAGCGCAAAAAGTTCACTCAAAGTACTTGTTCCTCAAGATCAGGAAGATCGACTTTACAAATGGGTGGCTCTTCTAACAGGTTCGAAGAATGCACTTAAGGGCGCTGGCTTCTTTATCGGATCAATCTTACTTGGAACCGTTGGTTTTAGATCAGCCCTGTTATGCTTGATGGCTGGTTTATTTACGGTCTTTTTGCTGAGTGTAATTTTCTTAAAAAATGAAATAGGTAAAGGTAAAAATAAGCCCAAATTTAAGGATTTGTTTTCTAAGAGTCGCTCGATCAATTTATTGGCTATAGCCAGATTCCTATTATTTGGATCCAGAGACATCTGGTTTGTCATAGCTTTACCTGTATTTTTGCAGGCCCAACTAAAGTGGGGGCATGCGGATGTGGGTAGTTTTATGGCTGTCTGGATTATTTTTTACGGTATCATACAAGCAATTTCCCCAAAAATAACCGGGACAAAATCTAGCAAGAAACCGAATCAAAGCAGTCTTTATAAATGGTGCTTGATACTTGCAATCATCCCGCTTTTTATTAGCTATCTAATTCCAAATTTACCCAACCCCGGGATTACACTAGTTGTGGGACTGATTATCTTTGGAGGCGTCTTCGCCATTAATTCATCTTTGCATTCCTACTTTATTCTTTATTTTGCTGACAGAGAAAACACCTCAATGGATGTTGGGTTTTATTACATGGCTAATGCTGGTGGAAGACTGGTAGGAACCATCTTATCCGGCTTACTTTTCCAACAATATGGACTTGATATGTGTTTATACTTTTCAACTGGGTTTTTAGTCTCTGCTTCATTCTTTGCATGGTTACTTTGCTTCAATCAAAGTCAGCAAAATAAATAGTGATAAAAAATGAATGCCCCATAAAATTTGACCCCGCTTGCTTTCAGTATTAATCAAATAGTTTGCAAAAATCTCTCACTCTTATCTGTGGTGTTTTACAGATGTTTTCTAAATGTCGTGAAAACATTTAAAACAATACGAACCTCAAAATTATATGCTGGTCTACTTTGCCTAAAGTTATTAGTTTGATTTCACCAAAAAAACGAAATATTTGGGGGAAAAATGAAATCAAAAACACTTATGAAGATGAATGTCAAAATAAGCCTTTGCTTGAGTCTAATGACTCCAATGCATGCCATCGCTAATGCTTATGACGGTGAGGATTCGAAGAAACTTGTAGTTATTACTCTAAAAGGAGCACCCGTAAGTAGTAAGGTTCTTGATCTTAAGCCAACAGAGCGCGTCTCTGCAATGGTTACAGAATTTAGATTAAGAGCGGCAAGTTTATTAAAAGATCTCCAAAAAGAGATTGCGAGTGGGGGTGCTTCTGATGTGGAGCCTCTGTATTCCTCAAATTCAGTATTAGCTAAATTATCTAAGGCTAGTCTCCAAAGGGTAGCTTCTAATCCTGGTGTAGAAAGTTACACCTACGATCGTCAACTTGAACTTTGGCCTGAGCAGCAAGCACAAGCTAACAGTGATGCACGAGTTCGTTGGACTTATGGTCTAAAGAAGTCAGGTATTCCTCAAGTTCGCAAAGCTTATGGTCTGGATGGTAGCGGAGTAAGAGTGGGAGTCCTTGATTCAGGGATTGATGCCAGTCATCCGCATCTTGAAGGACAAGTAGTTGCTTGGAAAGATTTTGCTGGCGACCGAACTGAACCCGCCGATTTAAACGGTCATGGTACTCATTGTGCAGGCACAATAGCTGGCACAGGGGACTACTATGAGCAAATTGGAGTAGCTCCCGGAGCAAAATTGGTTGTAGGTAGAATTTTCTCAGATAACAATCAAGCTTCATACGCAGGAATCTTGCGTGCGATGGAATGGATGACTGATCCTGATGGAAATCCACAAACCGCAGATCATCCCCGAATCGTTTCTAATTCATGGGGTGGTAAAAGGCGTCCATTTGATCAGGAAAGAGCTTTATGGAATGCTGTTCAAACTTGGAGAGATATGGGTATCATGCCTGTCTTCGCCATAGGAAATTCTGGACCAAATAGCTCCACTGCAGCGTCACCAGGAGCTTACCCACATGCTTTTGGAGTTGGTGCAACGGATCACTTAGATCGCTCTCCCGGATGGTCATCGAGGGGACCAGTCCGTTGGCAGGGCAAAACATATATTAAACCGGATATTAGTGCTCCAGGATTAAACGTGAAATCTGCTAAACCAGGTGGAAAGTTAGTCTACAAAAGCGGTACTTCTATGGCCGCACCACATATTGCTGGTATGGCAGCATTGTTGTTACAGTCTAATCCAAACTACACAGTCGAACAGCTAGAGACAATTTTACTAGAAGGTGTTGAAGATCTTGGTAAAACTGGCAAGGACAATGTATTTGGTGAAGGCCGGGCAAATGTTAAGACCAGCTTAGATGGACAAAGACCTGGTGGAGTTGAAAAACTGAATAATTTAAAGACTAAAATGAAAAGCTTATACTAACTTTCATTTCAAGGAAATTCGCCCCGTCGTAAGCTCAATTACTGCGGGGCATGATCTGGTAATTTAGATGCTTCAAAGTACAATTCAGATTGTCACACTCAGTAAGTTATGTTATATCATATCTTCATGGGTATATTGATGGGGGAAACATAATGAAAAACGCACAATCTATTCTCGATAAGGCCGCAGTCTGCTTATCTATGATCTGCGTGATTCATTGTATAGGAATGCCTATACTATTAGTTTTACTACCCGGATTAAGTATGATACCTGCCGTTGAGGCCGCAAATTGTTGTCCTCATGGAGACGAAACGGTGGCATTTTTCAGTATGGCTAATTTTCATATGTTGATGGTCTTAGCTGTTGTACCCACCAGCGCGTACGCATTGATAACCGGCTATGTGCAGCATAGACGTTTTCCTGTAGTCATAACGGGATTATTTGGTATAACCATATTAGCCGTTGGCGCTATCCTTGGTGCACAAGTTTTAGGATCTGATGCTGAGAGAGCACTCACGGTCGCCGGGTCCACCGCTTTAGCTTGTGTCCATGTTTGGAACTTTAGTCTTTGTCGCAAATGTACTGGTTGCACTACTGAAAAATGTTCATCTGAGTAAATCTATTCAAAAAAATTAAATCTAATAGTGCTACACAACAGATTACTGTTGGTAATTTTGGTTGATTGTGAGAAGATTGTGGCAGCAGGCATGGTTTGTCGTAGTGCCTATGAAATTTTAAGTGTATTAATTACACTTTTTTTCGACCGGGAGTCGAAGGTGGAGCCCCTCATGGGGGAAGAAGAGGTTTAAAGTGGAAATTTATGTTGGAAACCTGTCCTATGGAACAAGTGAGGACGGATTAAACGAACTATTCGCTAATCATGGATCAGTTCGACAGGTAAAAATTATAACGGATCGAGATTCCGGTCGATCTAGAGGATTCGCGTTTGTTTCAATGGACAATGATCAAGAAGCACAAGCTGCAATTGATGCAATTAATGGTCATGAACTTGATGGTCGAGCTCTCGTTGTTAACCAATCCCGTGAGCGTAAACCACGCGAAGGCGGCGGTAATTTCAATCGTGGTGGTGGAAACCGAGGCGGTTATAACTCCAATCGTGGAGGGGACCGTGGCGGATACAACAGAAATAACAGACGTTAATAATTGTTGTTAATATAATAAAAGGACCGCAACCGCGGTCCTTTTTTTTACGTCAACTAATTGTAACTAGTCAGTCATAATTATTTTTTTCAAGCCTTCAAAAACTACGGTATTTTCTACCATTCCAGAAAAGTAATTTTGGCCAACTCCGGTAGCTGATACGGGTATGGGTACACCTGTATGTCCTACGGTACTCCAACCTATACCAGTTCGTTCTGCAATCAAATCGACCATCAGAATGGAGATCGGCTCGCTTGGACCGTATGCAAATTTCTTTGGGAATTTATCTTTTAATTTAGGATCAAAAGTAAAATCATAAGCCTTCTCAATTCTATTTTTAGTATTTTCATCCAATTCACCTAAAGAAAAGTATTTACCCAGCTCTGAAAGTAATTTCTCGAAAGATGGCTTAGTTTCGCGCCACTTCTGAACCACATTGTTGAACTCAAACATTGAAATTTTTTGATTCAACAGTTGCGAAGGACTCAATGTATAACTCGTTTTGGACAAACCAAGAGATAAACCTCCCGTTTCATGATCGGCTACCACAACTACAGTTGTTTCGTCAGGGTGTTTCTCGTAGAAATCTACCGCAACCTTCACGGCCTCGTCGAAGTCAAGAACTTCTAACGCAGCAGTAGCCGCATCATTGGAGTGACAGGCCCAATCAATTTTACCTCCCTCTGCCATAAGAAAAAATCCGTTGGGATTTTTCAAAGACTTAATGGCCATACTTACATAATCCTTAAGCGTAGTATGATCACTACCTTTCCGATCAATAGCATAAGGTATATCGGCGCCTTTACCGCAGTCATCAGGCATTACCCAATCACGCTCATTAGCTTTAGGCTTAAAAGCCGTAATATCGCTACTATGAAAAGTATAGCCATTCTCTTTTGCCTTCGAGTAATAGTAATCAGGAGTTCTCTTTAATCCGGGCATTTTTGAAACCTTAATACAGGCTCCACCAACAAAATCAAATGGTGCGACAACTAAATCATCCGCAATTTTATTATATAAACGACGATTCACTACTTTTCCGTAAAATGCTGCTGGCGTCGCATGATTAAGAGGAACGTTGGTAATGATTCCTGTCTTCATTTTACGTTTCCGAGCATAGTCCATCAAAGTAAGGTCAGTTTTACCCCCATCTTTATCCAGACCTATTGAACCTGAGTACGTCTTTTTACCGATTGCATAAGTGGTGGCGCTGGCAGCAGAATCAGTAATATAACTATCAGTAGAATAAGTATGTAAATATCCCTGCACAGGAAGTTTGTTCATATTGAGTTTGACGATTCCCGACTGCTCCGATACGCGACTATTAGCAAGAAATTCAGCTAACGTCCTCTGAGCAATACCCATACCATCTCCGATAAGAAGAAACACATATTTTGATCGCGCTTCACAATTAAAGTTTATTAAATTGAGTGCCAGTAATACAAAAATAACTCTGTTCACCACTACTCCTTGCAAACAAAAAATTACTTAAAGCCTGATAGTTTGCCTTGGCTGTGTTTAAGAATCAAGAGAATTTATTGAATCATAAGAGACGATTTAGAATACTTGACCACTGTAAGTTAAAATAAACCTCTATGCAGCAGACTATTAATCGAAGTTGGTGGATTACAATACTTACTTTCATTGCGTACGGATTTTTTTTCCTAGCATGGGTTCTAGTCGTTGAACCATATCCAGATCGAGATTCTGTAAGTCAATTTTATTTTCCTTTCAAAAATTATCTTCAAGCATCTATTGAAATTGGTAACGATTTCATTTTTTTAAAAGGTTTAATTCCTAATGAATATCCAAATGGCGGACTTCTTCTAGCTGCACTTATATCCTCATTAGGCTTACAAGATTTTGTCTTAAATCAACCATGGCTTGTTAATCTGATTTTGGTATTCGTACTAAGCCTAATAGCAACTCAATCTGGTTTTAAAGGTGTAAAAAAAATCATCTTCATCTTACTAGTATTTACATTTCCAATTAACCAAATAGCACTTAAAAACTTTAATTTACACTCATTCAATTTTATTTTTTTTCTAGGTGGAATGACATTCTTTTTTCGCTTTCTTAAGACTAGAAAACGTAGTCTTTGTGTATCCGCAATATGTCTACTTTGGTTTGCATGTTCTGTTAAACATCTGGGGGTCGTCTTTTTCGGTATGGGTTGGTTTAGCTTGCTTCTCTGGAAAACTAATAAAAATGAGCCTATCAAAGAATTGTTTAATGTCGCCGGCATTGTAGCTTTACTAACATTGCCATTCTACCTTCATAGTGGAATTAAAAAATATGTAGTCGGAATAATGGCCCACAATCCCGAATTAGATTCTAGTCTAGCGCTGTCAATCACTTCAATAACTGCAATTGTCGGTATTTTAGTTTTAATAGCCTGCGCTAAAAGTAATCGCTCAAAAGCACAAATACCAAAGTTGTTTGATAATGGTTTAATTTTTTTCCTCTTGGCAATTAGTTTGTGTTGGATAATTAGCTTGGATTCTGATTTTAGCCCCATTCCCTGTATGTTATTCAGCATGATAATAGGCTCATTAACTATCATAATTTTCATGCTTCAATTTGATTTCAAAGATTTAAGAGGTCTGAAGATACTTTTTATATTAATTAGTCTAACTTTGGCTTTAACTCTCTATTTTTCACGACTAGCGCAAGTTTCAATGATCTTCTTTCCAACGATATATGTTCTCATGTTAGTGACTTTCGAGGAGAATAAAACCCTTAAATTGCCCATCCTCATCCTAATCACGTTTGTGACTGTAAGTAACTTTTTTCCAAATCTAGAAGACTTAGAAAACAGAATTGGAAGCAAAGGCTTCGGACTTTATGCGCGTGGTTTAAATACTTTGCATCAAAACCTTCTCAATTGGAATAAATCAAAAATTAGTCTATACCGTAACTCCATCGAGAATAGTCTATCCAATGTAGATTTTGAAAAGGGGCAAAAAGCACTTTTGACACTCCATCCTCATCTACATTCTTATACAGCTCTCGAACTACAATTTCCCGATCATTTTTTGTTCTCTTTTCCTCCGATGACATTATTGGAACAATTACCGTCAGAAAAGCTTGAAAAAATTTATGAACATTTGAAAATCAATAAACTAGAAGGTTTGAATTACTTACTGGAAGAAGGGGAGTTTCCCCTGCTCATAGTTGGTAATGATGTTTGGTCCGAATACCTAAAAATTAAAATAGATCTAAATAATATCCCGAATATTTTTGAACGTAACGAATTTTGCAATTGGTTAAATTTAGCTTTATGGAAATACTTAATTGAGCATCAATCTCTAGATGAATTATATGATGTGCAATTTTTACCATCTGAATCCCAACCTGAACTACTGCTTTATATACATCGTAGGTTTGATAAGGTACGAAATACTAATCAAATATCTTACAAGCCTGGTTTAGTTGCAATTAAAGATAAGTATCGCTTAGTAACTAACCCTGAAATTCTAATTGCTAAATTACTTTTTGAAAAAGCTTCAATTCATTTCGATAAAAACCAGTTCTGGGAAGCAAGTATACTTTTACGTTTGGCTAATCAATTAGATCCTCTACACAAAGATATTCAACAAGACCTTAAAATTGTCCTTAATAGTTTGCCCAATAGTTTTAAGGCTAAACATAAACTTTATCAAATTGGAGGAGAAGCTGATAATTTACAACTTGGATTAAATCAATTGTGGGGCTATCAAGGGAGTCTAGAGGGTTTGAGCCCAGAGGTCAGGGCTTATTTAATAAACGATAATGCAATGACTATCCCGAAGCCGTTATTAAAAACACGTGAAACTGCAGTAGGGAGCAATAAAGCCGATTATTATTTTAAAAAAGCTTCAGAAGTTTTTAATTCAAATCAAAAATTAGCTAAAGATTATCTAATCCAAACATTGCAATTGGAACCAAGTCACACCGAGGCTCTGCGAGACTTAAATATTTTAGAGCAGAACTTATCTGCACAAAATTTTATTTCAAAACAAGAAGATCTTGCTACTAAGACTAAAGCAGAAAAACTATTTCAAGAGAGCTCAATGATTGTAAAGCAGAATAAAATAAGGGCCCTTATTCTTCTTCGCAAAGTCTTAAAACTTAACCCCAATCATAAGAAAGCTAAGAGGAGCTTAGAGCTACTTAAGTTACAACTAGGTATAAACTCAGAAAGTAAATAATGGAAATCATCAAGTTGCTAAGATCAAATAGTAAATACACTCATGCAGTATTGATCGGAACGATTTTATCTATTTATTTCTTGGCCTGGCAAATTAAAGTCAACTCAGTGCCCTCTGTGGAAGACTTCAGTAGTTTTTTTTATCCATTTTTGAACTATTTATATGCGTCAATAGTATTCGATCCAGAATACTCATTTTTATCTAGGGTTGTTATCACTGATAATTCACCGCTGGGTCTACTAATTCCCGCCGCAATTATAAGCACTCTAAATATGCAGCTACTATTCATTAAGGCTCATTATCTCCTCGTAATTCCGTTACTTTTTGCTATCTGCTCTACTACATTATTTTTTAATTTTGATGTAAAAACACGCTGGATATTTATCGCTACAATATTCTTTTTTCCACCGATCCAAATTCTTCTTAAAGCAGATTATACTAACAGTAGCAGCGTCGTATTTAGCCTACTGTCTGTATTATTTATGCGATCTTACATAAATAAAAATAAATTAGCTCATTTACTTGGGTTTTCAATTTGTACATGGTACTCAGTAATTACCGGTATCAGTGGATTACTTTTCTCTATCAACATTCTGATAGCCACCTATGCATCGTTAATAAAAGACCATCAAAAAATTATCAAAGTTTCTATGGCGATCCTCATTATTGCCTTACTTTCATCTCCTTTTTACTATGCTGAAAACTTAACTTTTTTCATCAATGGATTATTAATTCCAGATCATTTGCCCAAGACCTTATCAAAAGTATTCATCTTAATGATGCCAAATTTACTCCTATTATCTAGCTACCTTTCTGCTAATAATATTAAGACTTTAGACTGCCCAAAGTTCTTCAAAGATTTCTTATTACTTTTTTGTTTTCTAATATTAAGCATATATCTGATCTGCAAAGATCCTCAATCAAGTACTGGTGGTTGGATTACCCTAATAACCTTTGTTCTTGGGTATATCACCATTACGTTTATAGACTTTAAGTACAAGTTCGAGAAGATCTGTAAATTTGAATTTCTTGTAACAATTGTTTGCATGATGAATTGTTTAATATTATACGAATTCTCTAACCAAAAAATTCTAGCTTTTTTGACTTTTTCTTTATTGCTTGTGTGTATCCAATCCTTGTTACAAACTAGAAGTAATTCACGAAAACTATGCTTTTTACTCGTATGCTTTTGCTGTAGTAACTTCTTTCCAACAAGTAGTCAACTACAGAATTGGCTAGAAGGTAATGGAATGCGTTTAAGTGTCAATTTAGTAAAGAATCTCCACTTTAACTCACTCGGCTGGCAAAAATCGGAGATGAAAATTACTCAATTAGAACTAGAAACTATTCTGAGTAGGTATAATTTTTCTAATGAGAAATCTCTTTGTGCTTTTAACAACCTGCACTTTAACTCTAGATTACTATTGAGTATTCCTGTAAATTTTTCATCATCTATACCTAGTTTAAAGAGGTTAGATGAATTATCTCAAGAAGATCTGAATAAGTTTTTGATAACTTATGGTCAACGCAAACAAGAATTGTTCGAAGACTGGCTGAGAAAAAAAAGATTTAGCTACCTTATCGAGGGTGTAAAACCTTGGGAGATCGATCATCAACCATCAGCACCCTTAGCTGAATTACAAAACAATCCAAATCGTAAAGGTGAAATCGGTATGTCTTTAAGTAGATCTTTTGTTGAGTATCTTCATAACTCAGGTAAGATTGAGAAATATTATGAAAAATACGAAATACCCCAGAATGACCCTCGCATAAATCTCTACGTTAATCGAAGTATGCCTAAGGTTAAGGATCAACCAAAAAGAATGAATCTGGAACTTAGTCGATTAGGCATTCATCTTCCGATTGATCTTTATCGAAAGAACCCACCAGACTGGTTTCAAAAAATTCATCCCAAAATTCAGAACCAAATACGGTCTAGAGAAGCCATAAAAATTCATACTTTAGGTAAAAAATTCTTAGATCAAGCTAACTATTTTGAAGCTTATAAGCGGCTAAGAATCGCTTTTGAAATTGATCCAACTAATTCCACAATAAAAACTGACTATGAAGCGATTCAGTCACAATTACCAAATTCTTTCGATAAATTCCTAGAAAATTGAGTACTACAGTGTATTAAAATGTATCGGATGAACAGAAAACTTATAATTCTGGGTTTAGAAATTCTACTTGGTTTTCTAGCTTGCTTCATATTTCTTTGGGCATGGGTTTGCTATGTGGAACCATTTCCTGATAGAGATTCACTAAGTCAAACGCTTTACCCAATTTTGAATTATTTAAAAGCTTCTACTTTGATCGGTAACGATTTCATATTTTTAAGGCAACTTATGCCTTCAGAATATCCCTCGGGAATTTTATTTATCCCTTGGATCGTTGCATTCGTGGGCTTACAACAACTATTTTTAGAAACTCCTTGGTTATTAAGCACTTTTCTACTCATACCACTGTGCCTAACGGCATGGCTCGTACAAGCCAAGAAACTCAATACTTGGTTCGTTTTATTCGTCATTTTTTTCTTTCCTCCGGTTCAACTATGCCTCAAGAATCTTAATTTGCACTCCTTTATTGTGCTCTATAATTTGGCCGCTATTTTCCTGATTTATGACTATCGTAAAAATGAAAGATTCATTTCTTTGATTCTAGGAATAATATTTTTTATTTTCACGTGTAGTATCAAACACCTTGGAATCATCATTTTTATAAATTTGTGGATTACTTTTTTACTTTGGAAAAAAAGAAAAAGTGAATCACTAATGATTCCGATTATTGTAGGCCTAGCTATTATCTTGGTGGGAATTCAGGCCTATCCTGAACAGAGTTTGATTCCTTATTTTGAATCATTAAAGAACTACAACCCACTCATAAGTTCCACATTGCTATGGATAATGGGGGGATCGGCTCTTTTTATTTTACTATTTTCATGGTTTCAAGGAGTTTCAGAGGATTTTGGAAGATTACAAATTGAGCATCTATTCATAAATCTTGGATTTTTTGTAATCAGTGGATTATTAATTTTGGGTATCTTCACACCGCAACCAGATTTTCATGGTCTGATTTGGATGTTATTAAGTTTTGTAATAGGCAATGCCTGCTTAATCGGCGTATTGAGATGGGGGCGGTTTGAAACTGATAACGGATTTATGATTCTTGCATTCATTATGCTAGGGGTTACCGCTTTGGTATTCTACTTTTCAAGACTCGGTCAAATATCAGCCTTCTTTGTTTTACCATATCTATTGCTACTCATTCTTATCATTCAATCCAAAGTAGATAATTGGAAATTATATTGTTTGGGAGCTACATTTTTTTTAATATCTAACTTTTTTCCTCCACTTAATACCTTGGAATCTATAGCAGGCTCTTACGGATTTCGTTTGTATGCGAGAGGATTCAACATGATTCATCAGAATCCCTTAGGCTGGCAGAAGACTAATGTAACAATCAATCGTAAATCAATAGATAAAGTCTTAAAAACAGTCAACTTCACTCAATTAAAATCACCTATTCTCATGGGAAGATATGGAATTCATCATCACGATGCTGTTCAGTTTCATTATCCAAATCAATTTTTTTACGATATTCCAAAAATATCTTTACCTGAAGACATTTCATCTAATCATCTAAAATCAATCTATTCCAGCCTGCTGAAACTGAAAGATAACTTCTACACAAATTTACTGGAGGAGGCTCGTATTCCAATCATCTTAGTGGGCAATAGCCCATGGGTAAAATATGAAAAGGAATCATTATCTAAGATCGAAAAAGGGAATATGTTGAAGGCATCAAATGTAAAAAGTTGGCTACATGATCCATTCTTCGAATTTTTAGAAAAACAGGACTTACTATCCATATTTTACAAAAAGTATTCCATAGAATCGTACCTTTCTAAATTGGATCTATACGTACACAAAAAACTACTCAACATTTCAAAGCAAAGTTCAGATTCAAAATCTTTAAAGGTATTACTCGATGACTATAAGAAATATAAAAATCCAAATTTAGAAATTGCCCAAAATTATCTATTGAGATCGGATCTATATCTAGAGCAAAAAAAAGTTCTTGCTGCCATAGTCTTACTAATGAAAGCAACTCAACTAGACCCTGATAATCAATCCATAAATCATAAAATAGAGCACGCTCGAAAACTCCTAAGAACATGGGAAGGGGAAATCTTAGAAAAATACGGCTGGGCTAAACTAGCTGATATTTTAGAAGATTCTGATTCTTTACCTTGGAAAAAAAAGGAGGACTGGAACAATCATGTTTCTGATATTGAAATGGATTTTAATTCGGAACAACGCAAAGAAGAGGCCCGAAACTTATTTAAGAAAAGTACCGAATTCTTTGATAAAAATCCACAGCGAGCTATGTCGCTTCTGCAGAAAGTATTGAAACTTGATCCATTTCATGAAGAGGCAATTAAAGATCTCAAAATTTTGAATGAAATCAAGTTATCAAAACCTGAAGAAACAGAAAATAATAAAAGAAAAGCCGAGTTACTATTCAAGGAAAGTACTAAATTTTTTGAAATTGATCCATCTAAAGCAGCTGCAATTCTTACTGAAGTTCTAAGGCTGGACCCAGAACATAAAGCTGCAAAAGAGGATTTAGGTTTAGCTGAGATCCGTATCAGTAAAGGCTGGAAAGGACCAAAAACAAAGGAACATAAAAAAGCGGATGAGTTATTCAAGAGGGCTTCCGAAATATTTAAGTCGAATCCTTCAATGGCTGAATCGATGCTGAAAGAGGCTATAAAATTAGACCCTGCCCACGAAGAGGCTCTTCAGGATTTAAGAGTCATTGAAATCGAATCCTCTAGAATTAAAGCCTCAAATCTATATCATGAAAGTTTAAAGTATCAGCAAAGGCAACCATTAAAAGCGTTAAATCTTCTGGAGGAAGCTATCAAACTTGATCCTAATCATGAAATAGCTAAAAGAGATATTGAGCAGATTAAAATTTTTCTAGAAAGTAATTCTCTTAGAAAAGCCCAAGCAAAATGGTTTTTTTCAAAAGCTAAGAGTATGCTTACAACAAATCAAACGCAAGCAAGGCTAAACCTTCGTAAAGCTCTAGAAATGGACCCTGGAAACATTGAAGCTCACGAGCTCGCCAATCAACTATTTGGCAAAGAATAATGAAAAAAAGTATCAAAACTTGGTACAGATTTACACTGTATCTCGCTTTTCCGCTTCTCTATTGTATGGCCTGGGTAACTGTTGTTGGGCCTTCACCAGATAAAGACGGAATCTATCAGTTGTATTATCCACTCCTCAATTTCCTGAAGGGTTCTGAAGCACTTGGCCTAGATTACTTCGTTTTATCTAGCGAATTTTTTTATGACGCTTATCCTGATGGAGCAGCTATTCTCTCATGGTTAATTTGTTTTCTTAAACTTCATTCCTTCTTCCTAAAAGAACCATATCTAATAATTATATTCTTACTAATACCGTTTATACCCATTCTGTTAGTCACTCCATTAAAATCGAGAAATTTGCTCATCATTTATGGATTGTTTTTTCTTCCAGCCATGCAAATCTGCTTGAAAGGCTTCTCACCTCATGCCTTCAATACATTATTCTCATTCGCTGGAGTTTTAAGTTTCGTCATTTACTATCGTAATAAAAGTATCAGATGGCTTATCTACACTATTTTCTTATTCTGGGTATCGATGATTTTCAAGCACATGGGCGTGCTTCATTTTTTATCATTTTTGAGTGCATATTTCATATGGCAACTGCTAGGTAAAACTAGATCAATGCTCGAAAATATTTTGCTAATGTTAACTCCTTTATTAGCAATTCCTCTATACCCTTGGGGACAAAGTTCTGAATATCTTCAAACTAGTCTATCTCACGCTCCGTTTCTAAGAACATATTATTTATTGGTATATTTTATTTTTGCAATTCTTATACTTATTCCAACAATTATTTTAATAATAAAATCTAAATCGATTAATTCATCAAAATCAAAATGCTTGTGGTTGGAATCATCGGCTCCCGTTTTGATTGCTATTTGCCTAATGTTCTGGGTATGGGTTGAACCTCCCTCGGAGCAGAAATCAATGGCTAATGCACTCCTAGTTTTAGCATTAGGTTATGCTGCCTGTACTTATTTAATTACGACTTACAGAATTACGGGAATTCGATCATTACTTATTCTTATTACATTGCTTACGTTAAGCCATAACTGCTCGATTTATGTCTCTTGGATAGCAAAAAGCTCTTACTTATTTTTTTTACCACAGCTCCTACTTATGTTTTTATGGTCAATGCATAGGCCAAGATATGGAAAGTTAGTATTAGTAGTAATTGGACTAATTCTACTAAGCAACTTATTTCCTAAATTAAGTCTATTAGAACAAAATCCACGATTAAATAAGTTGTCATCAATTTATTTCGAAGGATTTAAATCAATTCATCAAAATCCACTGGGTTGGAATAGATCTGAAATCAGAAAAATGCGCAATAACCTAGATCGTACTTTTCAAGCTGAAGGTATACAAAATGGTAGCCTCTATATTAATCATGCTCTACATTACCATTCTCGAAATACCTTATTATTTGCTCGAAATATAATACATTTCATCGGTTCAATTAATTCACTAGATGACTTAAATGAAAAATCAGCCCTATCTCTGAAACAAGCATGGTTGGATAAAAAATCAAAATTATTCTCAGAATGGTCTCACTCAGGCAAAATTAGCTTAATAATTACTGGCAAGGATCCTTTTACAAATCGAAAAAATGAAATCTTTAATTTAAGTAATCTCATGACTAAACAAAATTTTCATCCTAACCAATTTCTTCAGGCAATTGGTATGCAGTATTTCTCGCACTTAAAGTCTTCGAAAACACTCCAAGTATTCTACAGACCGGTAAGCGTTGCATCACTCAAGTCATTAACTTTTTGGATTCACCGAGAACTCAAACCAAAAGAAAAACAACTCTCAGCTTACAATGTTTGGAAATCTGAACTTACTGGGCTGACGAATAGATTCAAAGATGAGGCCATGCATCTCTTTCTCGAAAGTAATCAGTACTATGATTCAAATCCTGAGAAATGCCTTCAATTACTTAAAAAAGCAAATCACCTAGATCCAGAAAATACAGAAGTTAAAAAAGATTTAGAAGCTCTAATTCAGAGATTAGAAAAGTAACCATTTTTATCACAATACTCCTCGAAACCAACATCGAGACAGAAGTTTTCTCTATAACTATCATGCTTAGATAACCAGTCATTAAGTTGTTTGAAGAATCTCTTAACAATGTGTAACTCATTTAATGCTTGGTCAAAATCTATTGCATTCAAAACTAGGTTTGTAATTTCGTGGTAACAATTGAAATTGGAACAAGAACGTCGCAAATTAATCAAGGTAATTTCACGGGCTTTATGAGCGTATCCCAATCGCAACCATAACTCAGAAAGCTCTTCTAGCCAGCGATAATCCTTAAATTCATTCTTTTTTTGTTCTGAGTGGAATTTATCTAACTCCATTACAGCATCTGTAAAAAATTCCATCCGAATTGCACAACGAATCCATTCAAAAATCAGCTTTGAACTTCCAACATTCTCTGCTAATTCTGATAACTCAATGAGAGCACTATAATTGTGTAAAAATTCTGATCTAGAAATAGAGTCAAAAAGTATACGAATGAATCTTGAGCGAGAGAATGAATCTAGAGTTTTTATAAGTGGAATGCTTTTTTGTAAATCTCGTATAGCAGGCCTAAGTAAGAATAGTTCTCGATATAGACGGACCTCAGACTCATGCTGAGATTCTGTCACCCTAGACAGAACTGTTTCAAATAGTTTTAGTTCACCGTCTTTCAATAAATTAATTGCTAGTTTTATTTTTTTACTATCTTCAGTATCAGCTAAACTCAAATTATTTATTAAGCTCATTCTCAACCATTCATAAACCTTCTCATAATTGAGTTCATTAAATAATTTGTAGAAACAAAACCAAGACCTTAATGAAGATTCATTAAGATCGTAATTCGGAAATTTCTTTAGTAAATTTTGGGCGAGTTCTGGTTTTATAAGATTTTGGACGCTCGAGCGCCTGTTTGATCGTTCTTCATACCAGACTTCAAGTTCGCCAAACTCTTCTCCAGCTGAAATTTTCTGTAGCAAAGTCTGAAACTGAATGCGTAGTTCAAGCTTGGTTGAACTCAATTCTTTTTTCAGATCTTGAATAACTTTGGACTCCTTTGATAATTGGGATGTTTCACTCAGCCAGCTTAGAAGTACATCCGCATGGTCTAAACGATCAATCTCAAGCGCTTGATAAATCATTTGCTCCAGTAATGAATCATCGAAAAGATCATTATGATTAGATATTATCTTTGCTAACTCAGAATGCGACATAACTTCTAAAGCTTCCTGCATTATTTCTAGCCTATAAGCTTTTGTTTCATAAATTGAGGAATCTATGCTCGGTGACAATAAGGCTCGAGAGACCCAGAACATTCGAGTTTGAAGATTGAAGAGCTTTAAGTACGGAATTAACTCTTTGATAAACTCTTCATGATTTCCTAATTTAAGGCTTTCAGAGTATAAATTTTCTATTTGGATAGCTAAGGTTGCCTCAATATCTTTGCTCAGCTTATTAGTAGTTATATTTCCTAATAGGCCAGTAAGAAGTTCATCTGGTTCGTCATGTAAATGATTCATTGCATCTGACAACTTCTGATCATCTATCTTAGATAAATTCTTTAAGTATTTTGGTAATGAACCTGTCCTATTAACATAGTCCGATCCTACAGAAAATTTCCAACATGAGGATTTAAATTCAGCTTTTTCAATTAATTCATTCACACATTCACGCAATGCTTGATTGGAATCTTCCCTCAATAAGTTGTTTAACTTATTCTGCAGTAACTGTACAAAATTTGGATTCGCTGTCCCGTGTAATAGATTTAACAAAGAATGCACCTTGGATTCAATTCTTGGTAAATGAGAAATTAAAACGGACGCTTTAACGCTACCTGAAGTGACCGCTGACCAATAAATTTTGTTATCAAAGTTTTCAACCAAGTAGGAGGTACTAGGATCCTTAGCAAGTGATATCATCCATAAATCACAATACTCAACTCCTAATTTACAGATTGATTCATTCGCTCTATTGATTAACGAATCTCTAACTTCTGGTTTTTTCATTCTCTTTATAATTCTAATAACTTCCAAAAAATTAGATTTAATTTCATCCTCTGAGCTATCTTTTTTAAGAATTAATTTCTCAAGTAAATATTGAACTTTTGATCTTGGGATTCTTAATTTTGAATAAGTGGAGGAGTCACTATTTGTAGTTTGGAGGATATAATCTTCAATTTGCTTACGTAGATAACATTTATCCTGTAAAGATGCATAATGATTGGAGCAATCATCCTCTAAAGAAATACTATGCGTAGTATCTGTCGAAGATTCAACAGACTTGCTAGAGGCTGAACCTAAAACTGCATCAGAAAAAAACTTTAAAATTGTATTCAAATCTTTTGTAAAACCATAAGTCACCTTAAGAGCCGGTATTGGGGAAAACTTGGTTGATTGAAGATTTTTCTGGTAAGGATTTAATTTAGGCAATGACTCACAACAAAGTTTATCCCAGTCCCGATGAAAACTACTCGTATAATCATAAACCAGTGCTTTAAAATTCGGAAAAACTCTCACAAAAAGATTAGCAACAACCGAGCCACCTGAATGCGCTAAAACACATATTTTATTACTATCCACCAAAGGATGACTCCTCAAAATTTGCCAACCTATGTAGGTCTCGTATAAACGGATACCCATTAAGTGATGACCAAGCTTAACAAGCTCTCTTGAGATAGAAGATTCATAAATACGCCGCATAGCCCGAAAACTGATTGTAAATATTCCAAAGCCATTTTCTAGCAACTTCGAACTTACATTCTGACTTACGAAGGAACTGCAGTTATCACCATGCCCATGGATACCTAAGATCATCGAATGTTTGTGAATAGAACTCGAAGGGAAAACTATTCTTGCTTCGAAAACTCCCACGAGACTATCGCTAATTTTAAGTCGCTGAATCATTACTCCCTGATTTTCCTCTTCTTCAACTATTTCCACTTTAGGAGGAGACGACTCAAAATGAGAGATCAATTTATCCAGATTCAGTGCTCTACGAATAATCTCTTCTTGATTAAGAGTATCAGAGTGAGTAACTAAAGTCCTTTGAGAAACTGATGATGTTTTCGAAATAGATTGATCGCCACCGAGTTTTGTAGACAAATTTTGAAGTAAAACTTGATAAGATTTCGACTCAATAATATCGATTTTCTGATAAAAGTTTTCGAGAATTTGAATAGTATTAGCTTCTGCGCAGTAGATGCCAGAAAAGACTATTAGTACTAGTTTTGTAAAAATCTTATACACTTTTCAAGTACCTTAATATAGCTAATATTTTTAAGTGATTCATCCTCGATCAACGAATCAGAACAAGGTGATTCTTTTGTTAAAATTTTTTCTACAAGAATTCGTTGTAATGATTTAACTAAGTAGGGTTCCAAAGGGAAGGGGTCCTCTTCAAAATTAATGATTAATTCTGAAATTATTCTCAATTTCTCATTTGAAATTTGTTCGCTATGTAGAGGTTTTAAAAGTTGTTTCAGAATTTGGAAGCATAGTGCAGAATTGTTAAGATCTCTTGCCAAAGAAAACATATTTTTCAAAGCTTCATATCGTAAATCCTCCTCGAAATCAGAAAGTTTACTTCTGGTTAAACTTATCATTTTGAATGCCTCGCGGGTATAGCCATTTTCGATGAGAATAGAACAAGCCTTCGAATAGACTTCAATACGCATTTCGGATTGCAAATACTGCTCTAATGCTTTCAATTCGTTAAGAATAGTTTCAAAAAATTGATGATTATCAACCTGATTTTCTGCAAAGTCCAACAACAATGTTGCTTGATTATCATAATCATCCAAAGACTTTATAGACCTCAATGTTTCTTCAAATTGATCCTTTGAAAT
This sequence comes from bacterium, assembly GCA_036339875.1. GTDB lineage: Bacteria > Muiribacteriota > UBA6191 > UBA6191 > UBA6191 > JAYZAC01. The sequence goes on from JAYZAC010000156.1 coordinate 21,115, forward strand.
ATTTTGATCAGAAACTCTTTTAATTAAATATTTGATTCTAACTTCTGGCTCCGTCAACTTTTTCACTAATTCATCAGCTTTTTTCTGATTTTTTTGCTGAATTAGTATTTCAATCCAGTCTAAAATAATATTTTGCCAGTCTTCAGGATAAGTCGCCGAGAATATAGAACTTAACCTATTTTCAATCTTTTTAGAAATACTATTAGAACCAATGGATGTAGCCAATTTTAATACCTCAATTAATACTTTTAATTCTTGGCGTCCGATTGATCTTTTCTCAAATTTAATTAAGACATTTTCTAAATAACCGCCGATTTTAGCCTGAATAATATGACCTCGATAATCGTCTAAAGCTCGTCCTACTCGATCTAAATCAAATTCTTCTGAACTGTTTTGAATCGAAGTGTAAGCCAGAAAACTTTCTCCCAATTCATAACCAATTGATTCATATTTTGATCGAGTCTGAATCATTCTTTGCAAGAATTCCTGACGAGACTTAAATGACTGATAGCGCAATAGTATCGACTCCGCCATTTTTACATTGCCAAATTCTAAGGCCTCATCCAGTAAAGTGCCTAGAATGTGATTCAAAAAATATGGATCCGGTAATTTCTCGAGGGCCTTCAAGACTAGATTGGGATATCCGTATTCGGAGGCCGTCTGCAGCATCAACGTATACTTCGGTTCTAGTCGATCGAAACTACCTTGAGTTTTCAGACATAATTGCAAGCCTATCTCAAACCATTTTTTAAAGTCGTCGTGCATTGCTCGATCGCCAGCGAAACGCAATAGAGTTCTGAAAAAGGGGACTCTAAATAATGGCTGTTCTATTTTTTTTATTAGCTGCTCTAGCGACTGAACGAGAATTTTGATGTATTTTTCTTGTGAGACATTCTCAGCCAGTTCAGATAGATAAAAGCAAGCTTTTTCAGGATCAAAAAACCATCTTGCTAAACTAGCAGCATCATTCGGTCTATTACGTTTTATATATATTTTTCCCACTCTTAACATAGCGATCAAGAAATCTTCTCCGCTATTAGATTCTCTGACTACAGGTTCTGGTAAAGTCGAAATTTTTGGTTTTACTAAGTTTTGAAGAATCGGATAGGGGACCAAAGTCTTGTTTTTATTTACGAGAGTCAATAATTCTGACATCTGCTTCATGAGTCGGGATTTGAGATCTTTCTTCATCGTAAGACAAGTCCATTCTGAACCTAAAATAATTTTTTCTTCCAAGTTCACTGGCCATAGATGTAATGATTTTGAAGGGTCAGCGTCTACCTGAAGTGTAATAAGTCCAGCAGATGACATAAGACGAGTACCAGTAATGCCCATTCGTTTAACCATAGAACTCACTCTTAAAAGTAAATCTAAGGCAACTTGAGGGTTCCCATTTGCGAAGTTCTGGAATGTATGCGAAATAATTATATTTCGCTGAGAGCCCTCTGGATACTTTTCGATAAGTTGAAGTATGTCATGCGTCAATGATGTTGACCATATACTTTTATTGCCTGATATAGCTGAAAGATGACTAAAAAAATTAAGTTTAGATGCCGGTGTATTCAGTTTTTTAAATAGGAATACCGGTTGCTCCTCAACAGGTAATAAAAAAGAATATTTCAGCGTTTTAGATAATAAACTATCCTGTTGTAGTGGAATTTTTATTGTTGCGAGATGATTTAACAGATCTGTTGTGAGTGCGGATGAAAACTTGCTAGGCTTCTTGATTAGTTCTTCGAAATGAATTTGTAGTTTAGAAGGTAAGACTTCTTTTTCAGAAATTGAAAGTCCACTCTCAGTAGGCTTCAAAGTATTTATGAAGAATTCTAATACTGCTTCATTCTCGGGAACAAAATTATAAGGAAATTTGCGCAGAGGAACAGGAAACAAACTAGTATTACGAATCCAAGAACCCTTGTTATATAACTCAGGTAATCCCTCGCAACAAAAATTAATCCAAGTACGACGAAAGGTACTTTCATAATCTATCGCACAAGCTTTTACAGAGGGTACAATCCAAGCTAAAAGCCTAGCTATTGCTGAGCCACCCGAATGGCCAACCAAACCTATTCTTCTTTTACCTTGATAAAGTTTTTCAACTAATTTTAAAATATTGATGCATTCGCGAATTCTGACTCCCATTAAGCTCAATCCGTAACTAAATAGCTTTTGACTAACTTGCACTTCCTCTAGATTTCGCATTGCGCGAAAATTAGGCAAAACGACAATTGTACCTCTACTTACTAGTTCCTCAATGAAATCCACATCCATGAAATTACTAGCCGAGCCACCATGACCATGCAAAGCTAAAAGAACTGGGCTTTGTTCAGATGATCTACCCGAGTCAAGAATAGAAACTTCAAATTTACCAACTATTGCATCTTCTATAAAAAATTTTCGCTCCAGATAATTCTTATGATTCTTTTGAAGAAACTCTGTCGCAATAAGACTATTATGCTTGGCAAGCTTTTCAAGCTTTGACATACCCAATTTTTCGTTAATCCAAATACTTGGTTCTGCGGGTATTGATGAAGCTTTTACCTTACTCTCTGAAAGCCAAATGGGAAGATTTTTACTGGACGGAAGGTTACTCTTTTCGAGCAACTTTAATAAACTTGCGTAGGGATCTTGCTCTTCCTCATAAAAACTGTTGAAATCGGTTTTTACTTCAATGGCCTGCAAAGGACTAAGCAAGATTGATATCATGACCAGTAACGAGTACTTAAGCATGAAATTTAGACTAGCTCCTAACCAAAGATCCTATTACTGTTTCAATTATACACTTTAGTAAACTGCCGAGGAATTAAAAATGATGCCAGAGAAGGGTTCAAGATTTTTAACAGCCATTCAAGCATTTGTTTTTTGGTTAATTTCTGTGATCTGTCTAAGTCTGTGGGTATATCTTGTTGAACCTTTTCCTGACCGCGACTCCGTTCACCAGCTCCTTTTTCCTTATTTGAATTCTTTGAGTTTATCTGGATGGATAAGTTCTGATCCATTGTTTTTGAAGTCCGCTTTTCTTGATACCTATCCGTGGGGTCTGTCACTAATATCTTCTCTTCTCGGTTTTACAGGGCTATGGGAGAAAGCTTTTCAATATCCATGGCATCTACCAGCCCTTTCACTTATCCCAATAGGAATCGTAGTCTCCATACAAAAATTTAAACTTTCAGAAAAAGTTTTGTTTTTTGTTATCTTATTTTTCTGCCCATTTGTCCAAATCGCACTCAAGTCATACTCCTACCACGGACTTATTACATTATTGGTATTACCTGGCGCATTGATAGCGCTTCAAGGAATAGCTACGAAAAATAAAAAACTATTTTGGATGGGTGTTCTAACAATTTGGTACAGCGCTACTCTCAAGCATTTAGGTGCGATTCACCTGGGCAACTTAATGCTTAGTTATTTTATCTGGAAATTCGTGAAACAAGAGCTAAGATTTGTTGATTTATTTACTGGATTCCTACTCTTACTATTTCTAATTCCATTTTATCCAATAGAAGGACTAAGCGATTATATTGGAATTGCTTTTAGTCATAACCCTAAGCTTTCTCCAATGGTAACTCTTTCGGTTCTCTTATTCGTTGGATTATCGGTTTGGGGAATTCTTTTATGGTCTGCAAGAGGTCGAACTTTACGTCATAAAGTTCGATTTTTTTATAACGGAAGAGGGGTACTGGGTCTGCTGACCTGTTCAACAGTAATCATTTCTTTTGGTGCCGATCAATATAGTTTTGAACTAATGGGAATCAGTTTTATCTTCGGCTATCTAAGTATTTTTCTTGCTTTAAGAAAAGTTGAACTTAAAGATCCTTCTGGATTAATGATGTTAGCTATTCTCATAACATTCACACATGGTTGTATACTTTACTTTTCCTTTCTTGGGCAAATCTTTGCAAATTTCTTTTTACCAGTAGGGTTAGCATTTGCCCAAAGTTTTTATGAGTCGATCAAAACTTTCCGATATGCTTTAGCATGTTTCTGTTTACTTATTTCAAATTTTGGTCCCGGACTTGATAACGCTGAACATTTATTTTGGGAATGGGGACATCATTATTACACTAGAGGACTTAATGGATTGCAGCATAATCCTTTAGGTTGGCAGACTAGTACTGTTCTAAAACTACGGAATAGGCTGACCAAAATACTCTTAAAGTTAAATTACTCTGAATCAGACGAACGTATTCCTATTTTGTTTAGCGGATTACATTTTCATACACGTCTTCAATTTTTATATCCAAAAAATGTTTGGCAACCATTACCAGAGTTTCATTTGCCTCAGTTTATTCGTCATGATCGACTCGACATTCTTGCAGACGAATTGAATTCAGAGCTCAAAATGAAAAACTTCATTACAGAAGGAGGTTATCCAGTAATTATTCATGGGAGGAGACCATGGACAAATTATCCCGTTTTCAAATTTAATTGTGATTCCTTTCACCGAGATGCAGAAAGTAGAAGATCTAATTGGGAAGAAACTATATCTGACTGCATAATTGAAAAAATATTCGATGATCCAAATCTCATAAAACAATACAATTTAGTTGTTCTAAAAGAGGATAAACAACTCCTCAAAGTATATATTCATAAAAATCTTATGAGTCCCCAAAAATCACTTTATTTTTTTGGTTTGAAAGAATATGAAGAACAGTGGAAATGGTACCAGAAATTAAACTGGTGGCAAAAAATTCTATTCCAAAAAGTAAACCCCTCTGAACGTTTATTCCATTTATTTCGTCAAGCGAATGATGAGATGGACCAAGATAATTGGCTTGAAGCATGGAAACTATTGAAGAAAGGGTTAGAAATTGAACCAGACCATGCTGAAATGCTTAAAGATTTATTAATTGTTGAAGAAGAATTAGGTGTTCGTAAACGTGAAACACCATAAATCATTACCTACTTTAATCGTTCAGATAATTCCGTTTCTAATCATTTTCTCCGTAGGGTTTATATGGTTAAGTAACTGGATTAAAATCGTAGATCCATTTCCTGATCGTGATTCAATAAACCAGTTCTACTTTCCATTCTTAAATTATTTAAAAGCCTCAAAGTTCGTTTCGGCGGAGCCAAGCTTCATAACTGAAATTTGTTTTTCGGGAAGTTATCCGTCAGGCTCAGCTATTTTCCCATGGTTAATATCGCTAATTGGTTTACAAGATACTTTTATTGATAACCCATTCCTGCTTTATACACTTTTTTTATTTTTGATAGCTGCTATACCGTATTACTTTAACCTAAACAATCACTCACGGCTGCAACTGGGCTTGTTAATCTTAGCACTTCCTATTGTCCAAATTTCATTGAAAGGCTTTTCCCTGCACACTTTTAATGTTTTATTTGCGGTAATTGCTCTTCTTTCATTCCGCTCCTACTTAGCGCTAAAAAAATTAAAATACTTAGCTATATTTATCCTTTGTTTCTGGATCTCCGTCATTTGTAAACATTTAGGTGCTTTTTATTTATTTAATTTTGCCTTCACCTTCTTGATATATTCAATCTACTCTAAAAAAATCGATATAAAAGTACCCCTAGCTTTATTAATTATTAGTATTGCTAGCTTACCTTTTTACCCTCTACAAAATCTGAAAGATTATTTGTTAGAAGTGATCACACATAATCCGCACATAAGTCTTTATGAGTTCTTTTCTATTGGATTTATATTTGTAGCAATAGCTACTTCAATTTTATATTTTATAAGTAAACATGCATCACTAGGACTCAAGCCCAGACTCTGCAAAGGACCTCTGATAAGTTCTATGCTGACAATCTTTGCTGGCTTTCTATGCACAATCCAATACGATGCCTACACCGGAAATAAGCATGTTATTGTTTTTTTCTTTCTGGGCTATAGCTTTTTGGCATGGTTAATATCGCACTATAATCTGAAGAATTCACATGGATTTTTTTATCTATTTTGCACAATCACATACATTAATTCCACATTACTCTACTGCTCATTGATAGGAAAAACCTTCTACATTTTCTTTCTACCAATCATACTGATCGCGATTCTGGAGTACTTAGATACCAAAAGCTTGTTAAAACGATTATCTTCTATTTTTCTTGCTTTAATCGTTTCCAATTTTTTCCCCTCGCTTGAAGAGATTCAAAAAAGCGGTGGCGATAGAGGAGAGGATATCTATGTAAACGCATTCAATTCGCTTTATGTTAATCCGCTAGGATGGGAAAGATGCGAAATACCAAATCTGAGAAGAGAACTCGTAAAAATATTCAGTACTATCAAAATGAATGAAGTCAGTAATTTTTACATTATTGAAAATCTACATTTTCAAACTAAATTAAGCTTAGAATTTCCTGAAAACTTCTTTTATTCTTTTTCTTCAATCTATCGATTAGATGACCTTCCAACAGAAAGGCTGCTGGAATTAAAAACTAATTTTAATCGTCAACGAATAAATACTTTCTTAAATTGGATAGAAAAAAAACGAGTATCCTTTTTCATTCTAGGTACAAGACCGTTTACTACAAATATCGAAATTGCACCAAATCTGGAAATTTTTTTCGAATCCCAGACTCACGACATACGATCTTTTGCTGAATCATTAGGCACGGCCTACATTCAATATCTGAAAACAAATCAAATTCTTAATAAGTTATATAGCTGTGTAAAATTACCAAACAAAAATCCAAGGCTTAAAATTTGTGTATTAAAATCTGCGCAATTAAATAATCCAATAGAGCGTCATTGGAATTCTTATCTTCAAAAAATAGCGACTGACTACGAAATGGAGCAAACACGGCCTCTGCCATATTGGATTAAAAATCTCGACGAGGGAAATCGAGCTCGACTCCTCCAAAAAAAAGCTGGTACGTTATATGGTGAGCTTGAATTGGAAAGTAAATCTTTAAGTTTTGAAAAAAAAGTTTATCGACTTAAAAAAATCCTAGAGTTAGATCCAAATCACTCCGGAGCAAAGCAAGATCTCAATGGCCTAATAGAAGAATTTAATAACCCTAAAATATCTGATGATACCGAAAGTTTTGCAGCTGAAAATACTATTCAAGAAAGATCCTCAGCCGAAAAAATATTTAACCTATTTAAGAAAGCTAATGATCAAATGGAAAAAAACAATTGGCTTGAGGCTAGGAAACTATTAAAACAAGGCCTTGAGATCGATCCAAATCATACTGAAATGCTTAAAGACCTTGAAATCGTTAATAACGAGTTGAAAAACCTCCAATTAAAGAAACCCTAACTCAATGACTTCTGTAGCCAAAAGAATAATACCTTTTTTAACGGTGCTTGGTTTAGGTGTGACGTGGCTAATCGCTTGGATACAATTCGTGGATCCTTTCCCAGACAGAGATTCGATTAATCAATTTTATTTTCCTTTTTTGAATTATCTCCAGGCTTCAAAATTACTATCTATAGATACTGATTTTTTGATTAATAATTCCTTTTCCACAAGTTATCCAACGGGTGGTGCCATTTTCCCGTGGCTTATATCCAAAATAAATGCTCAGAGTTTTTTTATAAAAAATCCATTCTATATCTTCTTAATCTTATTACCCTTTATAGCCTGCGTACCTTATTTCTTCAAAACCAGCGTCAAATCTCGGTTACTAATCGGAATATTAATTTTAGCTCTACCTATGACTCAATTATCATTAAAAGGTTTTTCTCTACAGGGCTTCAATGTAGTTTTTTGTCTCATCGCTATTCTTGCTTTTCGTTCATATTTAGCCCGCCGTCATTCGTCATATCTAATAGTTTTTATCATTTGTTTTTGGCTTGCAATAATTCCCAAGCATTTAGGCGCATTCTATTTTGTAAACTTCTTAATGGCCTATTTAATATGGGTCTTTCAATCGAACAAATTAGATCTAAAAGTAACCACTGCACTGCTAGTAATTACTCTAATCAGTATACCCTTTTACAACATCGATAATTTGCAAACCTACTTGATCAATGTGATTACTCATAACCCATACCTAAGTGTAAGTACTTTTTTTATTATGGGAGGTTTAATTTTTATTGCTGGGACCTTGCTTCTTATTACTGTAAATAGAAAGTCGACACTACTAACTTTACCTAAGCTTAGTAATGCTCCTTTATTAAGTTGTGTTCTACTTTGCTTCGCAACATACCTTACCACGGTTTCCTACGACGCAAAAATTGGGAATCAAGATGTTGTTCTATTTTTTATATTGGGATACGGCTTATTGAGCTTCTTTTTATTACGATATAAAACCGGTACAACTCGCGGTTTCATATTATTATTTTGTGCCATAACTTATGTAAACTCTACTTTACTTTTCTGTTCAATGATAGGTAAAACTTTTTACAATTTTTTCTTACCTATAATGCTTATTTCGATACTGGAATTTAAAGAAACTAGAAGCTTTCAAAACAAAATTATTTTCATCATAATCACTATCCTGATTTCTAATTTTTTCCCCTCAATCGATGCAATACAAAAACTAATGGGAGAGCGAGGAGAGAATATTTATATCAACGGTTTTAATGCCGTTTATGTAAATCCATTAGGCTGGGAAAAGTGTCAAATTCCAAAATTAAGGTCAAAATTAGAAAAAGTCTATTCTAATTCAAAGTTTGAGAGCGAAAGTAGTCTTTACATAGCTGAAAAACTTCATTTTCATACAAAGCTAGCTCTTGAATTTCCAGTCAATTACTTCTTTCCATTCCCATCAATTTATCGACTAGATAATTTACCACCAGACAGAATAAAAGTACTGCTAGATAAATATCGAAAAATCGGTGAAGAAATGTTTTCTCAATGGCTTGATGAAAACAAAATTGAATTGTTATTGATTGGTCAAAAAAATTTCACAAGCTTTGTAGGTGATCCCCCAAATATTGATTCTCTTATCAAAAAAGATTCAGCTGATTTGAACGATATAGCTAGATCTATAAGTAGAGAATTCCTTAAATTCCTTGAACAAGGCGAATACCTTCCCAGATATTACGATTGCCAGTTATTACCACATCAAAATCCACGATTAAAAGTCTGTATATCAAAAAAATTAAAAAAGAAAACAGTTGTTGAAAATCGCTGGAATCGTCATTTATCAGACCTCGCTAGTCGTTATGAGATGACTCAAAGAAGACCGCTTCCCAACTGGATTACTAACTTAGATGATGAAAATCGTATGCGACTTTCACAAAAACGAGCTGGTGCAATTTATGACGAACTCGAAAAAAACGAAGTAAGATTATCTAAAACTAAAATCTATGCAAAACTCCGCAAAATAATTGAACTAGACCCTGCACATGTGGGTGCACTGGAGGATATCTTAGCCCTACAAGAAAAGCTTACTAAAAAAGATTGGATTCTGTTGAGTAAAAAATATCAACCTATTGATTCAAAAGCTTTGGAAGATTCGCTGACCTCAGTTAAAACAAATAACCAAAATCCAGAATTTGAATTGTTAAAGGTCCTCACAGATGATCAAAAAGCGCATCATTTATTTATTCTCAGCAACCGCTACTTTCATACCGATCCAAAGCACTGCATGAATTTATTAAAACAAGTATTGAAATTTAAACCTAATCACTCTGAAGCTCAGAAAGATCTGATCGTCTTAAAAAAACGAATCCAAAGTTCAAAGAATTGAATACCTTACCTCTAATTAAGCGAGTAACCCAACGGTATAAAAATACTAATTACCGAGAAGCACACACCTGCTAATTAAATCGATTTTATTGAACAGGTACCTCAAGAAGAAGTCTAAATCCAAGATCATCTTCCCGCGATTCTGGGTGCTGACCACCACGAGTGGCACTCCTTAAGTAATCAGGCGTTTTCCACCAACTTCCACCTCTTTTACGACGACTTTCACCTTCTTTTTGACCTATTGGATCTACTCTAGGGTCTGCTGAATAACCATCTTCACCTTCAGCATCAATATCATTGACCCATTCCCAAACATTCCCATACATATCGTACAATCCCCAAGCATTTGGCTCTTTCTGAGCAACAGGATTCGTCGTCTTCTTAGCATTTTCTAGAAACCACGCATAAGAATCTAGTTTTGAAGGGTCATCTCCAAAATAGTAAGCTGTAGTTGAACCTGCTCTTGCGGCATATTCCCACTCAGCTTCCGTAGGTAAGCGATAGGTTCGCGAAGACTCTATTTCCTTCATTTTTTGCAAGAATTTCATAATATCGTTGAAACTTACATAATAAACAGGGTGATTCGGACCCTCACCATAGGGACCATCATCACCATAAGAAGAATTCTTTTTCCAAGAGTCTGCGCCCATTACTTTATCCCATTGCGATTGAGTTATTTCTGTCTCTGAGAGGTAAAAACTTTTTGTTATAGTCACCTCATGCTGCGGTAATTCATGAGATTTCGTATTCTGATCCTCTTTTGTGGACCCCATCAAAAATTTTCCAGCTGGTATTAGCAAAAATTTAATTCCCAAAGAATTCACCAAGATTTTCTCTGGTTGTTTAGCACTAACGGGAGATTGGTGAAGTGAAATAACGAGCAACGCAATGAAAGAAAATTTTAGAGATGATTTCACTTATGTTTCCTTTTAATAGTCTGTTTGAAGTTCGTCCATAAATAGTATCCCAAACTCGCGTCAGTTGCACAAGCAATTACAGCTTAGTCTTGCCTATTTACGATGTCTACAACTTACAACATCGAGCACAAGCCGGTGACATATTTGCCTTAATTTTACCCCTAAAATTCTGATAAGCAGGACTGTTCCAGATAGTCTTGATACTTTTTTCTCTAACGTTACCAAAAGGCTCTTGTAAAAAATGACAGGACTTCACAGTTCCTTCAGGATATAAGTATGTTGAATGCCATATGAAGTGACAGGGGCGTTTACTCTTAAACTCTTTTGTATACCAATTCTTTATTTCATAATCACTCAATTGTGGAATCATTTGAAAGGGAATGGAGAAATCTTTGAAACGATCAGATGTAACATCTGCTCCAACCTTTTCCATTGGTAAATCCATACGATAAGAATATGCCTGATTAGTTTGAAAGCCTGCCGCAGAAGAGTAATCTGGATAATTCTCAATCTCCTGACTGGTGAGATAATTGAGATGTGTAAATTTCACAGCTCTTATGGGAAAATCTCGAAAATCATCTTCAAATTCTCGTAGTCTATTTATAAAACCAGGTGTCATTGGGCAGTTCAAATAGATAGCCGTATCAGGTAAAGCATTATTGAACTTCCTAATATTTGTTTTTAATAATTCGTAGGCACCTTTCTTTTTTACCTCACGGTCATGGTCCTCACGTACACCAAGAATTGAAAACGTGATACTACCTAAACTACCCGGACTAAGCTGATCTAAAAGTTTTTCATGAATCAGAAGTCCGTTAGAAACAACTGAAGATCTCATTCCCAGATTCTTAATTCGATCTAATATTTCAGGTAAGTCAATTCGAGCAAATGGCTCTCCTCCTGAAAAATGCCAATCAGGACCGAAATGAGCACAATCGTCTATTAAGCGATAAATCTCATCTAGACTCAACTCTCCTTTTTTTGAAGTCGTAAGAGCATCTGCCGTATGACAAATATCACATCTCAAATTACATCGTAAGGTCACCAGAAAATTAATAATTTTGGGGTATGAAATTGTTCTATTTAAAAGAAACGCTTCTAAGGGATAATAACCCAATATCTTAAGGATAGTAGAATCGCGGATAAAGTCGCGATGGAAACTAGCTTTTTTAAGATGTTGCCAATATGACATTTACATGGCCTCCATCAACAATTTAACATGCTTTGACGCTTCTTAAGCATTATGCTGTGTAATATAAAGATCTTTTAAGCCTCTGCTTAGTATATACTATTTAACCATGCGCCCTGTACTTAAGCGCCCGATATGCACCGAAATTGAAAAACCCTGCTTAAATGGTTCTTTAAAGGGCTTGAAAGTCCTTTTAGTATTTCATTCTTTTAAGAATGATACAGATACACTTGCGTTTATCAAAAATGTGAGGCATCTGGGAGTTGTTCCACCGCTAAATCTTTTATATATCTCAGCATGGTTAAAGTTGCACGGTGTGCAAACTGAACTTTTAGAATGTAGTGCTCGCAATCTAGACTGCCAAGCTGCTATTGAAGTTGCAAAAACAAAAGAGTTTGACTTCATCTGCTTTACATCTACCAATCTTGATTTTCTCTTCGTAATCGAATGGATTCGTGCATTTTATGCCGAATTTAATAAACCAATAATGGTTGGTGGTCCTGGTGCAGAAAATTATCCAGCAGAAATTGCTCAATATGATCAAATTCAAGCGGTATTTCATAGTCCTGCTGAAGCCTGTATGGTTCCCTGGCTCAAAGCTTTCGTTGCTAATAAAGAGTGGTGGAAAGTCCCGGGAACAGCATGTAAATATCAAGATAAAGTCTACTTAAATGAGTCTGTGGCTCTACCGAGGAACTTTATAAGGCCTCATCCTGATCGATCGGTACTAGATATGTCTCAGTACTATTCGATTCTTTCTAAGGGATTTCCATTTACAGCTGGAATGTCGTCTTTTGGATGTCCGTATGGTTGTAAATTTTGTCAAATAAGATTGAGTCCATTTTTTATACGTACTGCCGAAGACCTAATCGATGAACTGGAAATTTGCGAAAAAGAATATGGCATCAAAGAACTTGATTATTTCGACTCAAATTTTACTGTACCAAGGCAGAGAGTTTTTCAATTTGCTGAGCTTTACAAGCAAAGAAATCTATCTATTAGATGGTCTTGTCGGGTAAGGTCCGACCAAATTGACGAGGAACTACTCAAAGCTATGGCATCGATAAATTGTGCTTGGATAGGTTACGGTATTGAATCTGGCGATGATACAGTACTTAAGAATATCAATAAGACTCAAAAGGGCTCTGAACATATTAGAAGTGTAATTCGAATGACAAAAGCTTGCGGAATCGGAGTAACCGGTTTCTTCGTGTTAGGTTTACCCGGCGAAAGTGAGCAGAGCCTAAAAAACACGTTAGACCTAATAACTGAAGAACCAATAGATTACGTTCAAATATCTCCCTATTGGCCTATACCGAATACTCCAATTTACGATGATCTAGTAAAGAGGACGGGTATCGATATATGGAAACTTTCTATTACGCAGGGTATCAGACAAGAAGACTTAAAACTTGAAAATACTCATTTCTCAGTCAAAGATATGCACAAATATGCCTCTATGATTTATAAAGAATTTTATTTCCGTCCGTCCCAAATAATTCAAATGACCAAAAGCATAAGTAGTTACACTCAATTTAAGAATTATTTTAGCGCAGGAATGGATGTCCTAAAGGGCGTTTTATTGGATAATAATTCTTCTCGTTCTAAATAACATTACTACTGGAAACTTGTAAATTACGCTCAAAATACTCATAATTTCTGGATGAATATTAAAAATTTTTGTCTAACCCCATCTTTTTTATTCTTATTACTATTTTTCAGCCATGCAGAAGAGAAGCCCGAATTGATAAACAATCCAATATCCGAAAATAAAGCAATCGAATCAAATTCGGAAAAAGAAAAAATCACTGAAAAGTCTCAAAAGTCTACAGATGAGACCACGCAAGATACGCAGGACGAGCTGGCACCTTGGAATCTACCGCCTACATTGACTGATAAATTTGGACTCGAATTCGTATTAGTCCAACCGGGGCAATTTTCATATGAATTCAAAGATGAAACGATAGAGTATCCTTTCTATCTCCAAAAAACAGAGTTATCACAAGAGGCTTGGCTTTTGATTACCGGCTCTGAAGAGTGGAAAAGTAGCCAACAATTTCGAGATAAGCCTGCTAAAGTAAGCCCATCTCACCCTGTAGTTTATGTCAATTTTATAGATATTCAAACTTTTATCAATGTGTTGAATTCCAAGCATGGCAAGCCTGATTATCGGTTACCTACGCAAGAGGAAATTGCTTACGCAACTTCCGCCGGCACTAGAACAAAATATATGACCGGAGACGATTATAGCGGGTTATCTCCCTACTGCTGGTATAACAATAATTCCGATGACTTAAAAATGGTAGGAATTAAAGAATCAAACCCATGGGGTATTCATGATTTGAATGGAAACGCATGGGAATGGACTATGGAGAGAGGTGACGATTTCACTAAAAATTTTCCGCTACTAGAAGACGGTGAACCAAATCTACGTTTTAAACACGGAGGTTCTTACATGAGTGACCCTGTAGAATGTAGCTCTCATTACCAACAACCTATTCCCATTACCATGCGAGACGAAGATCTAGGATTCCGTTTAGTTCGAAGGGTCGTTGAAGATGAATTCTAGTCATCTGCTTTCTATGATTCTCTCGATTGCAAATTCAATTCGTGCAATCAATCTTAATTGCCATCTAACACTTTCAAAGATTCCATTCTGAAGATCTAATGATAAATCTTTGTAGCAACTGTGCTTAACTCTTCGCTCAAACCCCCTTGGTGCAATTAAAAAATCAAGGAATCTCTCATAGCGACCGTTATCCAAACTATCTTTAAACTTTTGGTTTAATCTTTTCAGTGTACTAACCTCGATCAATTTGATCTTATTTGGATTGAAATTATTATTTTCAACTATCTCCGAAATATATCCAAGAAGATTCTTGTATAAGTTACGTCTGAAAGGCAGGCCGTGTATAAGCTCTTTTAGCCTAATTTCTTTCCATAACCCAAGGCTACTACTACTTCGAGTAATCAAAAGTCGTTGAAGATCACCAGGAATCCATTTAGAGCCGAATCTATTGAAGAATTGCTTAAGTATCTTCTTCTCCATATTCAACCACTGTTGCCAATCTTCTAATTGAGTTACAACGTTTCCGTCTTCAACTGAGTCGAAATCTTGTATTGATTCAAGAGCATATAAGAGCGTACGAGCTGGATTTATAAGAAAAGACTTTCTATTCACATGCAAATGATTAAAATCAACTTGACGCCTTATTAACGACATTTTCCTGCTCATCTCAAGTAATAATGTGCTTTCAGAAACTGAATTATTGTCAATTCTATTGTGACAATAAAAGTCTAACCCGGTTAAATGAACTAAATGCTCATGATGTCGCGATTGGGCAGAACCTGACAGCCATATCATGGGTCGATCTTTCTGCTTTGAGTCATAATTATTCAACATTAAATTCAATGCTTGGCGAGTTTCTTCAGACTTTTCACATTCCTGAATTAAATTCGTATTCTGAATTTCCCAATTGGGTAAGAAGGTGAGTTTAGGATCTAATTTGAGATATTTTTTCTGATCCTCGATTAAACTAAAACTAGGTTGTAGTTCAAAGGTATCCATTTGAGAAATGGATTGAGTGCTGCGAAAATACAAATAGACTGTGTTGTAAGCAAATTGAGGCATCAACCAAAAAACAATAATAATTGCACTAACCAGTCCGCAAATAACTAGCAGTGCATTTCCTTTTCGATTGAATTTTGTTAGTGCAGCAGTGTTCAAAGCCTCTGTAGTTTAATCCTATTCAGTACATCATTCAATCAATGCTTAAATTTTGAGTGTATTTGAAACTTTGTCAATCAACGAAAAGACACTGCCAGTTTCCCAATACTCTCTCCAGATTCAAGCCATTGGTGTGCATCAGCCACATCTTGGATCGCAAATACTTTAACCTGAGGTGGGGGAATGGATTTTTCATTTACCATTCCCATCAACCCGTTCAGACAATCTGTTTTAAGCAATTCATATTCAAAAAGAAAACTAAGATTAAAACCAACCAAAGCTTTATTGTCAGTAATTAAATTTAATGGATTAAAACGCGGAGTTTTTAGTAAACCGAAAGCAGCTTTCAGATAATTTAATTTACCACCCTGTTTGGGTAGAAGATTATGTGAGCCGTAGGAAACCAACTTACCTGTTGGCTTCAAAGACTCATACGAAAAACTTAAAGTTGTATAACCATTTGCATCAAATACAGCATCAAAATTATAACCATATTCAGCGGTGATCTGATCATAGGTGAAATCGTCATCACCACGCGCAAAAACCTGAACCGCACCTAACTGACTCACATACTCTTTCTTCAGTGGATTTCCAACTACACCTATTACTCTATGACCACGAGCCGTGGCCAAACTCACCAAAGCTGAACCTACACCGCCAGCTGCAGAATGAACTAAAAGTAAAGATTCAGGAGGCAAGTGAAAAATCTGATACAGAGCATAGTATGCCGTCATATGAGCTGCAGGTAGACAGGCACCTTGCTCAAGTTCAAAATGTTTAGGTAGCTTAATAACTTGATTTTGAGGTAGACAAAGTACACTAGAATAACCATTGAACAAAGTGAACCCTACGACCTCATCTCCGACCTTGAATTCAGTAACGTCGCTACCAATTTTCAAAATACGACCACTGATTTCAAAACCGGGTGTAATGGGCCATCCAACATACTTTTTAGCGGATTCGTAGACTCCCATACGAACAAGAATATCTGCATAGTTAATACCCGAATAACAAACATCAATGATAACGTCATTTGAGCTGCTTAATACTGGATCAGAGCACTCTTCTAATACCAGCTTCTCGTAACTTCCAGCGGAAGAAATCACAATTTTTCGCATAACTACCTAAAAAAACCCGGTACAAAAGTCAATTAACTCTAGTACCGGGTTGTAAAAATCAGATTATTTTAAGTCAAATCGATCAGCCTGCATTACTTTGGTCCAAGCGCTAACAAAGTCACGAACAAACTTTCTTCGACCATCATCGGCTGCATAAACTTCTGCAATTGTACGCAATTCGGCATGAGACCCAAATACTAAATCAACAGGGGTTCCTGTCCAACGTACCTTGCCAGTTTTTCGATCTACAGCATTGTAAATTCCTGGCTCAGAGGATGACTTGACCCACTTGTTAGACATATCAAGTAGATTAACAAAAAAGTCGTTACTTAGAACTCCAGGAGTATCAGTAAAGACTCCATGACTAGATCCGCCTGCATTAGCATTTAGTACTCGCATGCCACCAATTAGCACCGTCATTTCAGGTACACTCAAACCAAGCATATGGGACTTATCAACCAACATGTAGGTTGGATTAAAGCCAGCGCTCTCATGGTAATAGTTTCTAAAAGCATCTGCTTTTGGTTCAAGATCATTAAACGAATCTACGTCTGTATGTTCTGATGTGGTGTCCATCCTACCTGGCTTAAAGGGTACTTTTATTCTTCGGTAACCATAATCGCGTGCTGCCTTCTCAACAGCAGCAGAACCTGCAAGAACGACTACGTCGGCAAATGATACTTTCTTTCCATCAGTCAATTGCCCATTAAAACTAGTTTGAATACTTTCAAGCTTCTTAAGTGCTTTACCAAGTTCAGCTGGATCATTTACTGCCCAGTCTTTTTGTGGCGCTAATCGTATCCTAGCTCCATTTGCACCGCCGCGCAAATCGGTTCCTCTAAAACTAGAAGCTGCTGCCCAAGCAGTGCGAACTAACTCACTAATACTTAATCCAGAGTTGAGAATCTTAGTCTTAAGTTTTTTAATATCATCATCGTTAATCAATTTGTGGTTAACAGAAGGGATCGGATCTTGCCAAATCAGAGATTCAGTGGGTTTATCGCTACCTAGATAGCGACCTGCTGGACCCATATCGCGATGAGTAAGTTTGAACCAAGCACGAGCAAATGCATCCTCAAATTCCTGCATATTATCTCTGAATCGCAGAGCAATTTTACGGTATTCAGGATCACTCTTTAATGCAATATCCGTTGTAAGCATCATTGGAGCATGCCGTTTGTTAGGATCATGAGCGTCAGGTACCATATTGTCAGTACTTCGATTAGTCGGTCTCCATTGCTTAGCTCCAGCAGGACTACGCGTGAGTTCCCAATCGAATGCAAATAGTAGCGTTAAATATTGATTAGACCATTTTATAGGAGTAGGGGTCCATGCTCCTTCAAGACCACTCGTAATAGTATCTTCACTATGACCTTTACCACATTTATTTTGCCATCCAAAACCTTGAGCCTCAAGCGGTGCTCCACCAGGCTCTCGTCCAACACATTTCTCTACCTTGTGTGCCCCGTGAGCTTTTCCGAAAGTATGACCCCCTGCAATTAATGCTACAGTTTCTTCATCATTCATTGCCATCCTACCAAAAGACTCGCGGATAGCAGCAGCAGACTTTAAGGGATCAGGAACACCATTTGGGCCCTCAGGATTAACATAAATTAAGCCCATATGAGTAGCACCGAATGGTTTCTTTAATTTTCCACTTTTGGTATGTCTATCACGACCCTTGAATTCCTGCTCAGGCCCCCAATACACTAAGTTAGGTTCCCAGTCGTCTTCACGACCGCCAGCAAACCCAAAGGTTTTGAAACCCATATCCTCTAATGCAACATTACCCGCTAAAACCATTAAATCAGCCCAGCTAAGACGTTTACCGTATTTCTTTTTTACCGGCCATAATAGCCGTCTAGCTTTATCCAAATTGCCATTATCAGGCCAGCTATTGAGTGGGTCGAGACGCATTTGCCCACCAGCCGCGCCGCCGCGCCCATCAGTAACTCGATAAGTACCTGCGGTATGCCAGGTCATACGAATGAAGAAAGGCCCATAATGACCGTAATCAGCCGGCCACCAAGATTGAGAATCCTTCAAAGTTTTTCGAATATCCTCTTTCGCTGCTTTTAGGTCTAATTTTAAAAATTCTTTTCGATAATCAAAAGCCGGACCCATCGGATTAGATTTTGCCGCATGTTGCCTTAAAGGTGCTAGATTCACAGCTTCAGGCCACCAAAATGAGTTGGGCTTGGCACCCAGTGGAATAGCACGTTCTTTCTCTTTATGAGCATCAGCAGCCGGCACACAGATTAGCCCAAAACTGACAATTGCAGAAAGCGCTAAGATACTAAATTTCATTTCTCCCCCTTCATGAGAATCAGTACGTCTAATCATCAAATTACGAAACCATAAACATACTTTAGAATAATTCTAATTCCTTTTAATTGTGACCTTGAAAAGACGAATTTTCAACTTTAAGAGGTAAAAACTTTCTCTAATCGAATTGTTTTTTAAACTTACAATTGTTCCCAAGGATTAAATCTTGACTACTGCTTTTTCAATGTAGGCTGAATTCAATTCGACATGCAAATAACCAAATGGATTACATAGAACTCTTGTGGAACCAATCGTATAGTCACAGTTTGCATGGGTATGTCCATGAATCCATAGTTTTGGCTGATGCTCCTCGATTAGTTTATCTAACGAGCTTGCAAAGTAACCATTCAAAGGGTCGTCATGAAATCTTGGATCTATTGAACGAAAACTCGGTAAATAGTGGGTTATCACCACTTTCTTGGTTTGCTGAGAACTCTTGAGTGCCGAAAAAATGAAATCACGACAGGCTTGGTGTTTATCAATCATAATTTGCGGAGTAATAAAACCTTTCTCAGTTTTAATACGATGAAAATCAGGAATAATTTTATGAGCATGAGAAATGGTACTAACTTTCTTCTGATCGAAATCAGCCCAAAGAGTACCACCCACAAATTCAACATCATCCAGTATGAAACTTCGATTATTCAAAAATTCAACATTGGGAATTAAACTACATAATTCGGTTAGCTTTTTATCTAGATCCGACATTTCGGAATCCCAGTAATCATGATTTCCAGTTACAAAAAGAATGTGTCTAAATCGAGGACTCAATTCTTTGAACCAATCAACGATAGAAACCCCCGAACCTATATCGCCGGCTAAAATAAGCACTGATTGAGAGTCAGTGGATAACGAGGGTAAGTCTAAAAATCCATCTACTGGTTTACGATATTCCAAATGTACATCACTAATATAACGAATTAGCATCAAATCCCTTTCTGAAAATGAGCAACATATAAGTATAACGAATTTTTTGATTTGCGCTGATGTTTTAGCGAATTTCTTTGAACCACAGAGTGAACCAATCGACAGGGTAGCAACAATTTACCCTATTGCTGTCTGGCGGTGCTGAGCATAAAAGATCAATCTGACTAATACCTAGGCTTACTTTTTCATAAGAATGAGATGATTTAGTTGTATGTAATTTAAAAAGTAGAACCCTAAGTTAGTATCTCACTAGTTGTTTGTAAGCTAGTTGAATTTGTTTCGGATTCGCATCATTTAATAAAAACCATCCTGATTCGAGCCAAAGAAAAACTTTCACGTATGTCATCAAGTAATGATTACTCGAAAATGCAAAACTATTTATCCCGAATCAGCGATCTCGAATCCTCTGGGTAAAAGTAAAAGTTTATTATAAGCCAAACCGTAGGGGCTAAGAGGTTTAAAGATTCGCTATTAAAAATGATCAATTGTAGATCACTAACTACGGCGATATGTCCCTAACTTAAAGAATTTTTTTATTCCATTTTATTTATTTTTTATATGTAGAAATTATTTCAAAATATAAGAATTAGAACGTGAACAATTCCCATTCCAATAACAACAAATTTACACAAATATAGACAAAATAAATCATCATTTTTCACAATCTAGAACGATCATTCAAGAAAAAATAATCTCTGTAATCCACTATTAGAGAGGGTTTGAGTAACTCATAACAAATCTCTGATGTTTTTTTTTAAATTTTCTATTGACGCTTTTTGTCTACTCCTTACGATTTTGTTGCTAAATTTTACGTACATTCAGGTATATTTTGCGCATCGCTGCAAATCATAATTTTGATATAAGGAGCTATTGATGAAAAAACTTTTTACTGGAGTTCTGGCACTTGGTATTGCCGGCCAACTAATGGCCAAGCCTTGGGTACAGCCGGAGCTAGAAGAAACATTAAAGAATAATTCCAATTCGCACTTCACCGTAATTGCTAAATTTCGTACTGTTGGAGCACCAATAAGTCTTCAAGGTCTTACTCCATCCGAAATAATACAATCCAAACAACGCCAAGCCGCCCTAGCAATGGATGATCTTCTAGATACCATTGAGGTTCAGCAGAAGAGAAGTTCTGACATAAAAAGAATTTCCAAATTCTGGATTGACAACAGCATGGCAATCACAGCAACTCCAGCATTCCTGCGAACACTGAAAGATCGCGAAGATCTTGCCAGGCTGGAATTAAATGAAACTATCAAGTTATTCGACCCAATGGAAACCACGAACGAAAATTCAGATTCAGAAACTTTGACCTATGGTGTTAAGAAAGTTCGAGCGGCTAAAGTTTGGGATGAGTTAGGCATTGATGGTACTGGAGTAACAGTAGGTGTTTTAGATACCGGAATCGACTCCGACCACGCCGACCTAGCTGGTAGAGTTATCAAATCAAAAGATTTCGTTTCTGATTATGAAGATGATACAGCCAATGACGGTCATGGCCACGGTACGCATTGTGCTGGTAGTATTGGTGGAGCTGCAACAAGCGGAATAGCGATCGGTGTTGCTCCAAAGGTCAATTTCTTAGGTGGAAAGATTTTCTCAGATTCAGGTTCAACCACTCGAGAAGCTATCATGAACGGTATGCAGTGGATGACTGATCCAGATGGTGACCCCGAAACTGATGATTTTCCACGCGTTGTCAGTAACTCATGGGGTGGTCCTTTGGGAACTCACTGGGTTGAAATTATGAATACATGGCATGCGATGGGCATCGCCCCAGTTTTCGCAGCTGGAAACAGTGGACCCCGTCCAGGCACTGTAGGCGCTCCTGGAGCTTACAAAGAATCAATTACTATCGGTGCTACTGATAGCCAAGACAAAATTGCTCGTTTCTCCAGTCGTGGACCGGTGACTTTTCAGGGTGAAACTTATATCAAGCCTGATGTTTCGGCTCCTGGTGTGAATGTGTATTCCGCAAAGAATGGTGGCGGTTATCAGAAAATGAGTGGTACCTCTATGGCGACTCCTCACGTAGCTGGTATCGTAGCTCTGATGCTTCAAGCAGACCCCGATCTTCCTGTAGAGCGTATTCGTGACATTCTACATGAAACTTCTGTAGATCTAGGCGATCCAGGTATGGATAATATCTACGGAATGGGTAGAGTCGATGCTTACGAGGCCGTAAAACTTGTACTTACAGGTGGTAAAGCTATAGTATCAGTGGATTCCGGTGACCAAGATGCTACTATCAAAATCAATCCTGGCAACAAAATTGTTAAGGCTAGTGATGGGATAGCCAAACTGAGTCTGGCTGAAGGGTCCTACACCCTTGAAATTAGCGCTTTTGGATACTTCAGTAAAACCGTAAGTGTAGATATTGTGGCTAAAGAGGTAAAAGAACTTAGCCTTAGTTTAGAGCAGGCTCCAACTTTTACGGCTACATTTAATGTTGCTAACTCTGGAGGGGCCCCATTGGCAGCCAATCTATCTTTTGTGGACGTTCCAGTTGAAGGAGGAGATACGAGTGAGGGGAGCTTAACTGTAGATCTACCTGGCGGTGCTTATACAGTGGTTGCTAAATCAAGAGGTTATCAGCCAAAAACAATAGATATTAATGTTACAGACAATCAAAGTTTTGATCTTGTGATGGATTCGTTACCTCCCTATGTACTTGTTGATGATGATAAAGGTAAAAACTACGAAACATATTACACAGCTGCACTAGATGAGGCTGGAATAGAGTATGATTTCAAAAATAAAACACTGTCATCTGATGATTTAATGGGTTACGCCAATGTAATCTGGTTTACTGGCTCTGCTAGTAACGATACACTTTCTAGTAAAGAGCAGGCAGCTCTGAAGGCTTATGTAAACTCAGGTGGTCGTTTGATTCTGACTGGGCAAGACATCGGTTACAACATCAAGAACACTTCTTTCTACAAAGAGGTAGTTGGTGTCAAGTATCTTAAAGATACATCTAAGATTAAAACTGTAACTGGACAGAATCTTGAATTCCGACTTGATGGGCTTGATAGTGCCAATAATCAGAAATATCCTGATGTGGTCGAGCTGAATGGTGCTGAAACTCTATTCACTTACAAAGGTCAAGGACCTGCTGGTACGCTTAACACTTATGGAGAGGGCAAGGTTGCTTATCTGGCTTTCGGATTCGAAGGAATTAAAGGTGCCTCCAGTAGAGATGCTGTTCTAGCTGTTCTTCTTGAATCCGTCAAAGCAAGTAATAGTGAACTTCTTGACCGTATTCATTGGGCTTTCAAGAAAGACAGAGAATTGCATGCAGTTCTAGTTCGTAATTTTGAAGTATCAGATGAAAATCGTGATGAGGTAGAATCCTACCTTTCCAACGCAGAATCTAAATCTGCATTCCGATCAATCATCAGTAGTCTAAAGCAACTACAGTAAATTTAGTAAACGCGAAATATACTGAAGCGCCCCCTATGTGGGGCGCTTTTTTTACATTAAATAAAAAGTTCTGCCTCTTACATTTACTGAATCTTGATTTGGAGTGGTCATTTGTGTATTGTGGCAGCCTGTAATCGAAACATAGAGAGGGATTACCATGCCTAAGACACCTATTACTGTAGCTCACGGGGACGGAATCGGTCCTGAAATCATGAGGGCCACCCTGCGAATACTAGAAGCTGCAGGCGCGCAAATTAAATCGGAGGTTATCGAAGTTGGAGAAAAAATTTACCTCCAGGGTAACACCACGGGTCTGGGTGCAGATGCTTGGGAATCTATTCGACGTACAAAAGTTTTTCTTAAAGCACCAATCACTACACCCCAAGGCGGCGGTTACAAAAGTCTTAACGTAACTATCAGAAAGACTCTTGGTCTATATGCAAACGTTCGACCTTGCGTTTCGTACCATCCCTTCGTTGATACAAAGCATCCTAAAATGGATCTCGTTATCGTGCGAGAAAATGAAGAAGACCTATATGCTGGAATAGAACATAGACAGACTGACGAAGTCGCACAATGTCTCAAACTTATTACTCTGCCGGGTAGTGAGAAGATCATTCGTTACGCTTTTGAGTTTGCAAAACTCAATGGTCGTAAAAAAGTAACTTGCTTTTCTAAAGACAATATCATGAAGATTACCGATGGAATGTTTCACAAGGCTTTCGATCGAATTGCCAAAGAATATCCAGAAATCGAAAGTGAACATTGGATTGTTGATATAGGTACTGCACTTCTGGCAGATAAACCGGAGAGATTCGACGTGATTGTCTTACCTAATCTTTATGGGGATATTTTATCTGATGTAGCTGCACAAATAACTGGTTCGGTAGGAATGGGTTCAAGCGCTAATATTGGTAAAGACATTGCCATGTTTGAAGCCGTCCACGGTAGTGCACCAGACATTGCGGGAAAGGGGATAGCAAACCCATCAGGACTTTTGTTAAGTGCCGTTAATATGATGGTACATATCGGTCAGCCAGAAATAGCTACGACAATTCACAATGCTTGGCTTAAAGCACTTGAAGACGGAATTCACACGGGGGAACTCTACAAAGAAGGCTTAAGTACAGAAAAAGTGGGTACCGATGGTCTGGCGGAAGCTATTATACAGCGTCTTGGCCAAAAACCATCTCGTCTCAAACCTGTTAAATATGCTAGTACGGATAAAAAAGGTGTACAGGGAGATTACTCGCAAAGACCTCAGTCTAAGAAAGAACTTGTAGGGGTGGATGTTTTTCTTCATTGGACTGAAAAGCAGCGTGATCCGAATGCTTTGGGTGAGGCTCTAGGTAAATTTGAGTCAGGACCATTCAGTCTGCAAATGATAACCAATCGAGGTATTAAAGTATTCCCAGATGGCTTTCCAGAAACCTACTGTACGGATCACTGGCGCTGTAGATTTAGCAGTAAGGCCGCTGACGTAGCAGGAGATTATGAAAATGTCCTAGAAATCTGTCGTCAGATTAACTCCTTCGGCCTGGATATCATTAAAACTGAGAATTTATGTCGCTTCGATGGTGAAATGGGATTTTCTCTCGGTCAAGGTCAGTAAAACTCTCCTCAAATCATTTACCCCAGATCATTTTTCTATGATCTGGGGATGAAACTCCTTCGTTTACTTCTCCTAAATCAACCTAAATTAAAATCTAAACAATTTAGTACAAAAAAAAACATTCTCTGTAAGCCCCATGAATAGTAGATTTGGTATACGAAATTGTTTTATCTAAATAAAAATTCTGGTCTTATGGATTGACGTTCAGTCTTTGCTCATTAAAGTAGAGCCGCTTTGGTATACATCTGTTGAGAAAGGAAACGACGTGAACATTCAAAAATTCAAACTTGGCTCATTAACTAGAAATCTGAGTCTTGGAACAAAAGTACTAGCTATATCAGGTTTACTACTATCATCTTCTACTTCATTCGCTGAGTGGCAGTCTTTATCTCGTGATGGCGAACAAATCGGTTTCAATGTCGTCATGGGAAAAAAAGCTAACCAACTTGTAAACGTCACGGTACCCGGTTACGATCTTCAAAAGCGTGAGGTCAACGGCAAGACTTACACCGTGATCAGTGTACCCGAATATCCAGGTATTACCGAGAAAGGAAACCCTGATGTTCCACGCTTATCAGCCAACTTATTAATACCCAACGGTCAGATACCCTCCATGAAGATTGTTTCTACTGATTACGTAGATATCCCTCTTGAATACCCGTTACTATCCTCTAAAGGTCATTTTACCCGAGATATTAACCCAGAGGACGTGTCGTATACATTCTCAGATACATATAAGAAAGACGAATTTTATCCAAATAAACTATTGGCCGAGGTTTCTGAGCCTTTCACCATGCACAACGTGCAAGGGGTTAATGCTAATTTCAACTTCTTTCAGTACAACCCCGTGAAGCAAATCCTAAGAGTCTACAAGAACGTTACTCTTAGTATGGAAAATTCAGCGCCAAAACCAAATCAGAGAGTTAGTAAAACTATCGTACCTTCCTTCCTAGGTAGTACGTTATCCAGAAGTTTCATCAACTTTGGTTTAATGCAGGAACCTCTAGACCTTCATATCGCTGATGAGTCTGGCAGCATGTTAGTCATCTGTTTCGATGATTTTGCAGAGGCCGCCAAACCATGGGTTGATTGGAAGAAGAAGAGCGGTATACCCGTAAAATTTGTTAAGTTCAGTGAAGTCGGGAGCACTGCTGCAGATATCAAGGCTTATGTTCAAGAGGAATTCGACAAGGGCGGACTCAGCTTCCTACATTTGATTGGTGATGTGGAACAAATACCTACCCTGCGTGGTACGGTGGAGAGAGCTCATTCTGATCAAACCTATGGCTTATTGGCTGGCGATGACTGGTTTCTAGATATCGTTGTATCTAGATTTTCAGCGAAAACGGCTGAAAAAGTAGCATTACAAGTTGACAAAACAATTAAGTATGAAAGTGCACCAGATACAGGTGACAATGCATCATGGTATAAGAAGGGTGTAGGGATAGCATCCAACGAGGGAAATCCAAAGGACTGGGATTATGCTAATACGATTCGCGATGGTCTGATGGAATTCACTTATGATGAAGTGGACCAGATTTATGATCCAACTGCAACAGATCAGATGGTAACAGACGCTGTCAATGATGGTCGCTCAGTAATCAACTACATTGGCCATGGTAGTAAAACCAGTTGGGTCAGTTCACGTTTTAACACTGGCGATATTGAGAATCTCGAAAATGGTCGCATGCTTCCATACATTTGGTCAGTTGCTTGTGTTAATGGTGCCTTCGCTGGCTGGGGTGAGAGTTTCGCCGAAGCTTGGTTGAATGCAGGTACTTTAGAAAACCAGCAGGGTGCCGTAGCAATCGCAGCTGCATCAACTAACATGCAGTGGGTTCCACCTTTATACTGGCAAGCAGAAGCAAATTTGGTTCTTCTAGTGAATGGTACGTCAAAAACTTTTGGAGGTCTATCCGTGGGAGGTATGTCCAAAATTGCTGAAAAGTATGGACCAACTTCTCGCAGCTTCAAGATATTTGTTGAACAGACTAATAATTTTGGTGATGGTTCTGTCAAAGTACGTTATGACGCTCCTACAGCCGTTGAAATTGAAGAAGCCAAAATGAACAATGGTAAAGTGTCTGTTAAGGTGGGCAATCCTTCAGGAGCTGACATAGGTAATCTTACTGTGACTGTTTATAATGCAAACATGAGTGTACTGCATGTAGCTAAGACAGACACTCGTGGTGAAGCCACCTTTGATGTAGATCAGTCGGCTGGTGAATTATTCACAACCGTAACTGGTACCAACTTGGTTCCTGTAGTTGATCGTAAGGTTGATGTACAAAGTGCCAAGCGTTTAGATAAGTTCCAGCAGCTGCATAATTAGCAGCTATATAGGTGAGGGAGCTCCATTCCCTCACCGATTTTTCAACAGATCAAAGCAACCTCCGGATTTTTCCGGGGGTTGCTTTGTTTACAGAATTCTTTTACAGATCTAGCTTTTTTCTAATTTACGATACTTCTGACCCTTAGGTGTATCTCCCAGTCTGGCAACTCGATCAAGTTCATACTCGCTAAAGTTACCGTCAAAGAAGAGGGGTTCGTCATCTTCAAAAGCCAAAATATGAGTCGCTACTCGATCTAAAAACCAACGATCATGAGAAATCACAATCACGGAACCAGCAAAATGCTCAATCGCTTCTTCGAGTGCTCTTAAAGTATTAACATCAAGATCATTGGTAGGCTCATCGAGTAAAATTACATTAGCCCCTTGCTTAAGCATTCTTGCAAGATGAACGCGGTTTCGTTCACCACCAGAAAGAACATCTACTTTCTTCTGTTGATCACTACCAGTAAAATTAAACCTCGAAACGTAAGCTCGAGAATTCATCTCTCGACTTCCTAATTGCACATTATCATGACCTTCAGAAATAACTTCCCAAATACTTTTACCTGATTCAAGTGAGTCACGACCCTGATCAACGTAAGCAAGATCTACTGTCTCACCAATTTTAAAGGTTCCAGAATCGGGTGTATCCTGACCAGTAATCATCTTAAATAAAGTTGATTTACCTGCACCATTGGGACCAATAACGCCTACAACAGCACCAGCTGGAATAACAAAATTCAAATCTTCATATAGAGTACGATCTCCATAAGCTTTACTTACCTTTTTACAGTCCACAACGATATCACCAAGACGACGTCCTGGAGGAATGTAGATTTCTAAATCATCTAAACCACCCTTACCTTGTTGATTGTATAGATCTTCATATGCACTAACTCGAGCCTTCGACTTTTTACGGCGACCTTTTGCCGAGGTGTTAATCCATTCTAATTCTTTCTTTAAGGTCTTCTGACGCTCGGATTCCTTTTTCTCTTCTTGAGCCAGACGTTTGGCCTTTTGATCAAGCCAAGAGCTGTAATTACCTTTCCATGGAATTCCCTCACCACGATCCAATTCTAAGATCCAGCCAGCAACATTATCTAAAAAGTAACGATCGTGAGTTACGGCAATAATTGTACCCTCATATCGCTTTAAATGCTGCTCGAGCCAGTGTACCGACTCGGCGTCAAGATGATTTGTAGGCTCGTCTAGTAGAAGGATAGAAGGCTTCTTTAGCAATAAACGACACAAAGCCACTCGGCGACGTTCTCCTCCGGAAAGAACTTCAATTTTTGTATCGCCTGCTGGACAACGCATGGCATCCATTGCAAT
>JAYZAC010000157.1:0-20614 GCA_036339875.1 bacterium
CCACGCCCAAGAATTTCGCCACGCTTTAACCCTTCATCGAGGGAGTCCTGATCAAAACCCTGCCCAAGAACAATAAATTTACTTAATTTATCTTTGGAGGATTTCTTTTTAGATTTATATTGCTCAAATCGGTTGAGTCCCATTATTAAACCTTCAGCAGTAACAACTCCCAGATTGAAAGAATCTAATGCTTTATATGGCTCCAACAAGAATGAGCTCTCCTGCTGCCCAGCCTTACGTGCAGTTCTTGCTCCCTTAGCAGCAAGAAATCTAACTGTATCCTGATTAAATTTTTCTCGCTTTCCACAGCCTAAGATAATTATTTTTTGTACAGGTAAATCAACTCTATGCAAAATATGGAATTCTTTAAGTTCGCCACGAATTTCGCCACGATCAATAAGTTTCGATATCGTACCTTCATACATCTGATCAAGCTGTTTGCTCAACTCTCCTTCAAGACCCTCACCCTCGAAAAGACCTAGTATCAGACCCTCGGTGACCAAGTCGTCTATTTTTGAATGCTTTAATTGTATAGCAAGATTAGAGCTCATAATTACCTCCGAAAACAATGTCTGGCATCAAACTGCCAGAGCTGCTTAGAAGCAATAATCCGTTTTAAAGAATAACGCTCCAAGCTGGAACTAATAGCTGACGAAATCGTCTTGGACAAAGATACTGAAGGAAAGGCATGATGAAAATATTGACAGTTAAACAAGCCAGAGATACAATCGCGCCCTTGAGCGCCTAGGGGGACAAAATGGCTGAAATAGAAAATAAATATGAAAATAATGCTAGTGGCAAATTTTATGTCGATGACCAATGTATTGACTGCGATCTTTGTAGGTCTACAGCACCTGACAATTTCACCACAGAAGACGACATGGGATACTCTTACGTTTACAAGCAGCCAGGTAACGATGAGGAGATGGAGCTATGCATCGAAGCTATGGAAAATTGTCCCGTAGAAGCCATTGGAGATGATGGCGGGAACTAGTACATCTTCTTTTTTGAAAGTAAGACCGACTGAGTTCGGTCTTTTTTTGTTGAACTAGGGTTGATCTAATTCGTGATCGACAGACAACTAAGCTTGAAGGTCAATATTTAGTCTGGGTGGAGAAACTGGAACCACGCTTATGTCTATTCTAGTTGAACTTCCTTCCGTAGTAGTCGGTGGTCTGTAATTAAAATCTATCGAGAATTGACTATTTTCGAAGACGTCAACTCTCCCTTCTTGAAAATCCACCGCCACCTTTCCTGGCTCTCCTATGTTTATAATTGGGCGATTCTTTGGAATCGCTGCTAGCTGTACCGATGGACTGTAAACACCGGTGCTCTTGGCAATACTCGTTGTAGCACCTTTAGGATCATTGAGATATTGATCGCCCTCGGAGGTAATCCTAGAAACAGCCGATTGAGCTTCATTTTTTGCGCGACTCTTACCCTCTTCAGTTAATTCTTTCGGTCGCCGAAAACCCAACTCACTTTGAATCGCCCTTGTGCTAACATCAATTTTGGTAGCCTCCGCACTAGATATCTCTAATCTAGGCTTGGAGATCTGGATCTGGGAACTTTGAATAGGAGCAGTCGATTGGATATCGAGATCCAATCTGGCCGGATTAACCTGTATTCGACCCAATTGCATTTGCACATCGAGTCTCGCTGTCAGCATTTATTCCTCCGTGAATTTGTGCTTTAACGTCCGTAGACGTCCTAACAGGTATATTATAGCAAAAATACTCGATATAAATCGAATCTACCGGCACTCAGTCAAGACCTCCGTGTCAAGACCAACTATCCTTTCTCAGTTCACCAGATCACTAACCTCCATAAATTACTATCTTAAAAAATCTAATAACGTTTGCTGAACCATACGAGAGCCCACACTTAAAGCCGCTCTTTGAGCAATTTCAAGACGACGCAAATCAATTATAGCGTCCGTAATATTTAAATCCTGATTATCGCTCAATCGTCGAGTCAATTCGATTTTTGTTGTATCTAATCTCTCTGAATTAACCTCGAAACGATTAACTACCGAACCCACTCGTGCTCGAAGCTGAAGAATCTTTTGTTCGTCTTCTCCTACTTTTTCTAAAATATCGTCACTGATATTTTTTGGAGCATTTCGAAATAAACTATCTCGGAAATCTATCAAAGTTTGAAAAATACTACGAGTAGAGGACATACCCAATTGAGAGGCACTATTCCCATCGATTGTATCGCGAACTTTTATATATGAGGAATCACTATTCGAAGTAATATCAATAGTCGGACCGGAATTATTCATACCAATACTTGCCGTAATTTTTAAATCACTCAGATCTTGGTTAATTTTATCTAATACATAAGCCATAGTTGGCTTAATATTAACGTCCCCGGACATAATCACAGGAGAGCCATTACCTTTTGAACCTGAGTCACGAAGTAAGCCAAGATCGCCGGCCGTGGAAGAATCTAAAATACCATCTCCATTTAAGTCGCGTTCATTGATAGATATGGTAGGCCCATTTTCACCGGAAACAAGTATCTTGAAATTGCCAGACTCTTCATCTTCAGCTATTGTTAGCTTATCTACTCCAAAACCAGAGGTTCGCTTAGCTTTGTCAATAGCTATATCCAAGGCACTTTGTAAATCATGAAGAGTCGAGTTATTGTTAAAGAAAGGCTTAGATTGATACTCTTTATCCATGCTTGAATGTAAATTTTCTACACCTTGAAAAATACTGACAGAGTAATTATTCAAACTTGTATCAAATGTTGCTACATCAGCATCTATATCAATAAAACTACCTCCAGCATCTACAAAGTTTACTCTGAACTTTCTGAATCGCGATTCATTACCATTTGAATCACTACTAATTTCTAAATAGTCTCCAGCTTTTACATTACTGAAGTCACCAACAGTAGCCGCTGTCAACCTCGTTGAGGGTGCATTATTACTAGCCGTCACCTGCGGCACCTCCAACGCTGTATACTTAGAAAGATTATTTGATAGATCCACAATGGCTTGATTACCAAATTGATCTTGAATTACAAACCCTGAAGCTGGTCGACCAACATCGACACCACCTCTATACAAACCTGCTATAGGATCGTAACGCCCATTCTGAAACGCCTTAAAGGGTGTGTCCATAGTCACGGGAGGATCACTCAAATCTATGCTCCCGCTTGCTTTGCCATTTTCTATATATAAGTTTTTCAATTGATCTTCAAATGAGGTGCTGATACCTTCGTTATTAGGCATAATCTCAGATAGTAAAATATTACGATCTACGCCGGGCTCAAGATTTCCCGACTCAATATTTAAAGTACTATTTCCAATTGATCCCGTTCCAACTAGTATCTTTAAATCTGAGGCAGTACTTCCAAGACCCTCAACTACTTCAATTCGCCCCGAAGTAGTATCTGCAATTCCATTAGAATCAAGTCGATGTTGCCCCTTCAAAGAAATTGTCCCAATAGGATCAATATTAAATTCAACTTCATAACCTAAGCCCGTTATCTGCTCTCCAATGATTCCAGTTACCCCGAGAATTGGGGAACTCAACTGCCCTCCTGGTTTTATTCCAAGAGTTCTTAAAAATTCCAAGGTTTCCTTATTCAAACCGTTTATCGTTAAATTAGAGCCAGCGGCCAATCCAGTTTGATCACGAAGTAGTAGACGACGATTTCGATGATCCGTATTAATAGTGTTAGTAGCATCAGCAATCTCAAGTGTTGCCGTTCCGTTAAATATTGAATTTGCACCAGTACCATTGAAAGCTGCAATAAAATCACCCAGTGTAGAGGTCTCAGTCATTGCATTAAAAGGTGCAACCGTATCAACTTCTGCAGGGTTTCCAGCATCAAAAGGGATATTCACAGGAAAAGTAATACCTAGATCCGAAAGTAACGGATAAGTAATATTATTACTCGTATCAAATTCTGAAAGAGTCGCTGGTTTCATTGAGCTTACCTCAATGTATTCTTGAATATCTCCCAACTGCAATTCACGTCTATCTCTCTGTCTTATATAAGTTAATTTATCTAGGTCAACCTCCAAGCTACCAATACCAGTTGCATCATTGATGAAAAAATTTGAACTTTGAATACCACCGGTATGCTCCCTTTGGATAAATAGGTCATTGGTATTATGCGTATGATTAAAATCTGTTAATGTTATGCTATCGCCAAATAAATCTTCCATAGTCCTGGCACCCAGAGCATCTGCTCCCGGCGACGGTGCCGGTGTATCATCTTTACCAATACGTATAGGATAGTCAGAAACAATTTTTAATCCGCCATCTTTTCTAAACTTTAATTGAACTGAAGCATCAAAATTATCATCCGCAGATATTTCCTGCTGTATTAAATGATTCAGATTTTCGTATGTTGGATTATCTGGGAGATTCTTAAAATCAATAATCAATCGCTGATAATTTCCTGCACCATCATCAATGAGCGATTCAATCTTCAAAACGCCAGATACATCAATATTTTCAATTGGATAAGCTGCAAATTCTGGATTTGGAACCGATCCTCCTATGCTTCTCAATTCCGTTTTACGGGTGAGGCGGTGATTCAGGTCGACACTTCCTGATAAAGTATTCAAAGCACTAGTTTGTAATCTAACCGAACGTATCGAACTTACCTCATCATCAATCGCACCTTCACCGGTTATTGAAGATATACTATCTTCGGCTCTAGCTTCTTTTTGAGCATATTTTTTACTCAAACCCAATTCGTCAGCTAACTTTTCAAATACACTTAGATCTTTTCCTCGTAAGACGCCATCTACAGATACTCCAACACCAATACCATTCGTTATCAGACCTAAATCATGAGCCGTAGTCCGTCCTTCAACCTCAGTAACCCTAAGTTCTCCTCCCGCCAAATCTTTCAATTTTAAACCTGTTCTATCATCGTTTAATGAGGCTCTTACATTTACTCGTCTATGCACGAGAAATCCAGTTTCAAATGGAGATGACTTGCCTACAGTAGCAAACTTTAACTGAGTTGCTGAACTACCGTTTACATCAGTAATCGAGATATTTCCACTTTCAGAACCACCAAAAGAATCAGTGAATTCAAAGTTTATAGTTCTTTGATCACGGTTTAGCTTTAAGTGCATATCGGCTTGTACCACTCCTATTTGGCCTTTAACCGTGTCACGAAGTTGTTGCATTGTAGAACTCTGATTGAGTGTTGTAAGATCCACAAGTGCACTACCACTGGAAGTAGCTAAAGTAAATGTTCCAAGTGGAAAAGTAAGCCCCTCTATATTCTTTAAGGTAGTCTTTTCGCTAATTTCCTCATTGCTTAGATTAATTCTATTAATTACATCTTCAAGTGTATTTGCGTCCTGAAAATCTATTACCTGACTAACTCCTCCAGAGTCCGTAATCCTAATTTTATAGTTATTTATCCCACCACCCTCATTTAAGTTAAAAATAGAAGTCTGAAGACCAATTGCATTTTCAACTGATACGCGATATTTTCCGCGTTCAGAAGGAGATCTCTGATCCTCAAAAACTAATTGGGAAGTCACCTCATCCATTCTAGCAGCTACACCAATTCTAGAGGCCTCAGCATTTATTGCATCAAGTAATTCACCAACTGTGTGAATAGTATCTCCTACGCTATTTAGATCTATCAATACTGAAGCACCACCATCATAAACTTCCTTGGCTCCTCGCAAAGGAGTTCCAATACCAAGGGTATCCACAAAAGAAGAACCTCCAAAATCTTCAACAAAAAAGTTACCTGATCCACCGGAGCTATCCACAAATTTTATCCCATAACCATCGGGAGAAATCTCGGCAGTTACTAATGAGTCAGAACTATTAAACAGATTAATAAAATCCTCAACCGTACTCTCGTCAGTCATAGTATTTAGATCAATCAACTTTTCTTTACCCGAAGAATCCTGAACTCTTATCTGACCGTTATTTGTAGAATTTGATATATTTTGCTTTCCAGTCCACTCTGATAAAAGTAATCGTTCATCAAATGCAATACCGGGAAAATCGTAATTCGCCTCACTCACGTTAGGGAAATCAGCATTGACTGATAAAAAAGGCTTCAATAAGCCAACATCAAATGCAACCGTGCTAGTGCCAATATCTACAACAGATTGTAGCTCTGCTCCCCAAACTGCCGCGCTAGCCAATTCCATTCGCTGTCCATCCGCAGACAACTGGAAACCATTACCCCCGAATAATGCAATCGATTGCCCATTCAAAGCATTAATAATATCGTTCATCGATGACTGCTGATTGAGTTGCGTATCTCCCAGATTAAATGAATGAATAGTCCCATCACCCAAATAAACTGAAAAACGCCCATTTAGATCCTGCCTGGTCAAACGAGTCTGTACTTGAGTATGAATATCTTGTAAAGATACTGTATTTAATGCTCCCAGAGCCGGTACGTTATTACCTAAGATATCGGTTGAAGGACCGCCCAACATCGCATTTAATTCTACACGCTCAAGTCCACCATCTGGATACTGAACTTCGAAATAAGAACTTCCCACACTTGTATCAATATCTGTAGCTATTTTGGTCGTACCTACTTGGTTGTTTAGTTGTAATAAAATATCATCAACCGTAGTACTGCCTGGCATGTAATTAAAAGTAAGAGGAGTGCGAGTTCCAGTACCATCGTCATATGTAAAAATTTGAGCATCCTTTGCAGAAGGATCTATCTCGATGTAATCTGCTCCACCTTGAAACTGAATTTGTCCTGACATTACCTCAGACACACTAGAAAAACGAATGCCTCCAAAATCATTGAACATCCCAACTTCAGAAGCGCCGGCATCAATTGTTTTTGGTTGAATTGAAGTAATCAATCCCAGATCTTGCATGAAAGTCGAAATTAATTGACCCCCTGCAGGATTATCGACTGTTTCATCAGTTGCCGAAGGAACTCCTCCACCATTAGCATTATCGATCATTTTAATCTGATCTGCCTCTATAAAAAATCTTAGCTTGGGCCCAGCGGGATTAACCGCGGGATCATAAGTCTGTGCATTCAAAAATCCAACCACCTGTGATATTGTCGCATCAGAGTTCGAAATCGGAGCTACATTAGTATTGAAAGTTGTCGAGGTACCAGCCGAGTCTGTTAAAGTTGAATCACCAAGAGTAACTATTTCTCCGAACTTATCACGACCAACCCCCCTACCATTATTTAGTAAAGACAAAGGGGTCGAATTATCTACAGTTCCCGATGGATTTGTATCGCCTCTCAAGGTGAGTCCTCGAGTATTATGTACTCTTAAATAACCTGCTGATATACCATTCGTATTTTTGGCCGTCACAAGATTTTCAAGTAGCGAGTTTGAGTTTATATTTACTTTTTTTTGGATTAATTTAGGAGCTGAATTATTGATTTTTTCATCGTAGAAAAACATCTCCTGACCAGTAACATTAGAATCTACTGACAGATCCTGATCCACCTCAATTGCTGAATACTCTCCATCTCCTCGGTATATTACCTGAGTGATGTTATTTGAATTGATGTCAATACGCTCTTCGCCATCAATGGTTACAATATCACTAACTTCACCATCGTCTGAACCGCGTACTACTTCAAATGGCTTCAACCCAGACTCATGACCCGAAAATAAAGGAGTCCCACCAACGGTAGAATTTCCAATCTGAACCATAGATTCCAAAAGTTGATTTACCTCTACAGCAATAGCATCTCGCTCATCACCCGATAAAGAAGCATTGGATGCTTGTACCGCCAACTCTCTTACACGCATAAGTATAGAAGTCACATCTCCAAAAACACTGTCCACCGTATTTAACTCTGAAAGAGACTGCTGAATATTCTCTTTAAATTGAGCCGTATCGGCCAACTGAGATTCTATTCCAACTATGTTTGAAGCCGCAATTGCATCATCTTCTGGTCTTTCTACTCTTTTTCCTGAAGATATACTCGAATTAACCTTAAATAAATCCTGATTGGTATTATTTAAACTCTTCAGAAAGTTGTTAATCAACGCTTGATTGGTCACTCTCATATTTTCACCTACCTACCGAGATTCACGATTACATCCAACATTGTATTTACTGTAGAAATAATCCTTGCAGAAGCTTGGAAGCCTTGCTGATACTGAATTAAGTTAGTTAATTCTTCGTCTACAGATACTCCGATAACACTCAAACGCTCATTTTCAAGTTGAAATTTTACCGTTTCGGAATTTTCTTTCAGCTTGATCATTTCTTCTGCTCGAACTCCTACCTTTGCTATCACCGATTGAATATGTTGTATGACCGACTTAGGTTCACCCTTAAATTTTGCATTTAATCTACTACTCTCAACAATTCTACTTCCATTACCAAATGCTCCAGCTGATGCAGTAAGAAGCAAATCAGAAGCTGTCGTTCCTGATCCTTCTAAGAAAGTAAGATTAATGTTAGAAGAAACAAGACGCATTGTCCCATCAGCTTGCGTAGAAATCGTAATCTTCGAATCGAAACCATTAAGATCTAATGCTTTATTCATAGCTATTTGTAAATCTTGAATAGTCGAATTTTCATCGAAACCTTCAAGATTAACAACGGCATTTTCTACTCCATTTGAAATTGAAAAAAATGATTGAGGCCGACCTACGTCGACACCCTCTCCACCATTTAATACTGACAAGCGAGTACTCAATCCAAATTCAGCGTTATCAACAACCTGAGCAAATTTTAGCTGCGCCATTTTTAGAGCATTACGACCGTCACGATCACCACTTGATACTGGAATTCGATCTCCTTGCTTTTCGAATACACCAGATGCGGCTGCTACAGCTTTAACGTTAGATTGTATCTCTTCCCTAACTCTCAATGCTTGACCTGCCCCTTTTTCAACTAAAAGCTGGTCGGGACTAGTAAAAGTTTCGAAGAATAAGCGTTGAGACGCACCATCTAGTCCAAAACCTTCAAAATGAATCTTATTGATCTCGTTAATTAAGGCATATCCTAGCTTATCGATATTACGTGATTCATCGTGTACAAATCTATCCTGATACTCCATAAACCCACGTAAGCGACCAGAGGTTATGAAGTGATTTGCCATAATATTTGTAGAACCTACACTTTTCAGTTCGACATCAATACCAGAAACTATATCCTCAATTAAGTTGCTAGAAGATGTAAAAGTTTGCAATCCAACGGCGTAACGCGCGTCTCGAACTTCTCCATCAAAGATGAGCTGGCCATCTACATCAAATTCTTGAGCGTCACTAAATTGCATAACATCTAATATATTGGAAGTTCCCTCCGAGAAAACTACCTGATGCGCAGTTCCTGTCCGTACAGAATTCAATATGAGTTTACCGCGTTCAAAAAACGCATTAACGCCAAGACCAGCACTATTAATTTTATCTTTTAACTGAGTAAGATTATCATTGTTATCGAAGTATATTTGAACGCCATTCAAGAAAAAACTGCCACTTGTAATACCAGCTTTTTCCATGGAAGACGTAAAATTAAAATCTGTCTTAATGTCAATGAGTGCCTTAGATTGTGTTGAATGCTCTCTTGCCGTTTGAAACACGGTTAATGCCAAATTCTGATTTTCAGCGTCTCCTCCAATGTATCCGGTAGCAACATGAGGATTCGACGAAGATTGAGGAATACCATCCTGCGTGGCAATCGACCTTAGTCCATTTCTCCGAGGATCAACAACGTATCTTAATTCATTAACTGTATCACTCTGTACTAATAAATGATGGCCGAGTCTAATAAACATATTCTGATCAGAATCTTCGGAAATATCAATATTTACCAACTCTGCTAATTGATCAAGCATCAGATCGCGAGCATCCAAAAGATCATTTGGATTTTGTCCCGTATGTCTCACTTTCTTAATTTCAAGATTAATATCCCCAATAGAGTGAGCCAAAGAATTTACTAGATCAACATTTGTAGAAATTTCATTATTAATGTTGACTCGCTCATCCTCTATCCTCTTGGATGTAACATTAACCAAAGTAGCCAAAGACTTAGCTCGCTCAATAAGGGTGATTCTTACACCAGTATTATCAGGCTGATTATTTAAGTCTTCTAATGACTGAAAAAATTGATCTAATGCACCCCTGACATTGTTTTCTCCGGGTTCATTTAGAATCGTCTGTAATCTACCTAAGCTTTGACTTAGTTTTTCTACATAACCTGAAAACGAATTTTGATCACGCAACTGGGTATCAATTAAATTATCTCTTATTCTTCGAATCTCATCTACTTCAACACCAGAGCCAAGCTGACCAGCTCCACCCCGCTGATCCATTGGAGCTTTAGCCTTCAATGAAACTGTTTGACGGCTATAACCTTCCGTTTCAGCATTGGTAATATTATGGCTGACAACATTGATCGCACGCTGATGCGCCATCACTCCAGCTTTACCTATATCTAAGCCTAAAAATGCTCCTAGGCCCATAATGGCCCCCTTTTTTTGGGCATAAAAAAAACCTAACACCGATTCGTTTTTTTATAAAAACGAAGTCGAATGTCAGGCTTTCCATAGCCGAAAATCCGCCAATCCTGGCTAGTATTTATTCGAACTCTATACTGTTAGATTCAATGATCTATAGGCCTGTGGCCTCTTGTTCTTTTTCACCCGAGAATAGGTCACTTCCTTCCCAATACTAAGGTCTTTAACAGACTGAATCATCTTATTAATAACCTTCAAGGATACGTTTAATGCCAATGAGTTTTTAGAGTTAATTCTATGCAACTTGAATGCAACATCTTTAATCGCATCTTTAAGGTGCACAAGTTTATCTCTTGAGACATCACTTTCTTCAAGAATACTCTCAAAATCTTGATCCTTGGCTATACCCCTACGCTTATTCTCTAATTCCTTAAGAATGGAAACCACTTGAACCTCTGATTTGACCAGCTTATGGAGATCTTCGACCTCTCTATCAGCAGCTTTTTTCGAAATCAAGTGAGCCTTACGCTCCGCCAGATTAAGTAGGCGCTGATACTGCTCTAACTGATCTTCAAGATTCTCTGTTATATTTTGAACGATTTCCATTTTTAGAACTCAAAATTGTTTGTTTTTGTTTCTTTACAATATGTCGTCAAGAATCCCAGAATTTAATAGCCTTTGAGCAACTTTTTCTGAATCAACAGAATCTAAATAAGCTTTTGCTCCACCTTTGGCAATCATATCCTTGATTTCCTGTACTCTTTTATTGGCCTCTACATCACTTGTTAAGACTCTCTCACTGATAGCTTTTAAGTCCGCTGCAGAACCATCCGTCAAGATACTTGACTTGACGGAAGGCTGCTGATATCCACTTGGATTATTAGCAACCGGACCAGTAAGCTTAACTGAATCTGAATTACTTTTTACTTTAGGAGCTTCATTAGTTTTTAACGAATCTTCAAAATTTGCTCCCGACTTGTTCACTCGTTTAGACTGGTCTGTTGACGGTCTAATGGGAGGAGTCCCCGTTACTTTAATGCTCATACCTTTACCCTTAAATTTATTATTATTACCCTGACTGACATATATTGTATCGTCCCGATGAGAGAGCGCCTTTAACTCTCTAGAGAGGGATTATAAAAATATAAGTTGAATTATTGCCAAATTACTAACAAAATCTAACTTTTTTACTAGATCCCAATTGAGTGACTCTACAATTTATAAAATCAGTCCTTTTTTAGTAATTTACCCTGACTTATTAAACGAAAAATTACCGTCTGATCTATACCCGTAGCCCTTGAAATCTCGGCAGCATTCGCGCCAGGGTGATCTCTAATATAATCACGAATTCTCCGGAAAACTTCCTGCTCTTCTTTCATTTTGGAATCATCGCCTCTCAAACGACGTTCCAGTTCATCATCACTAAGACCCATATTCCTCCTAGGACAATACGCTTTGATACGCAAAAACGACTACATAAACTTCTGTGTATCCTAAACCTAAAAGTAATGAAATACAACATTCCAAGCTTGTACCAGTAGTCATTACATCATCAATTAATAATACTGCATCAGTTTTAATACTCACATACGGCATCACTTCAAATAGGCTCGATCTCCTACTATTTCGCTCTTCACGATTAAGATATTTTTGTCCAACATGTCCTTTCACGCGACTGAGTACTGAATCTTTAGTACGATTTTTAATCGTATCGGGAAGAATATTTCGAATCCAATTCTCCTTATTTTCTGAAGGAACCAATTCTACGGAAAATGGTTTATTGATAAACTTTTCCAGATTAATGAAAAACAAATCAAGTAGTTTAGGATTAATTAAATCTATCTTAGAATTTAGATCTAATTTATAACTATAAATCCATGGCCTAATTAATGAGTATGGAGCTAAAACTAGAAAACCAGTAGCACCTATTTCTGATGCACATCGGGCACAAAATCCGTCATAAGAATTCTGACATTTAATGCAATTCGACCTCAGAAGTTTTTCATAGCAAGGATCACACAGCTGATAAGCTGAATCTATTCCGCAACTCGAGCAGCTAATCGGGAACAATAATTCGATAAAAAATTTTCTGAGATCGCTCAAAATCAACTAGTATTAAAAAAGCTTGATTCTAACCCTTAACAATTCCACGTTCACTTTTTTGGAGAAATTGCAGAAGATGCGAAAGAGATTCCGTTTCTTCCAAATCTGCCCGAATCTCTTCGATCGCTTGACTAACGTTGTATCCGGACCTGTAAAGAAAATTATAAGCTTGCCTAAGTATTCTGCGATCAGCCTTATCAATACCATTGCGCTCTAGGCCCACGGAATTCAAACCAAATACTTTAGCCGGATTACCCTGCACCTTCATAAAAGGTGGGACATCCTTTGTTACTTTAGACATCCCTCCCACCATTGCCATCTTACCGATTTTACAAAACTGATGTATACCTACATAACCAGCTATTACGGCAGCATCATCAACTTGAACATGACCTGCAAGAGTGGAAAGATTCGACATAATAACATGATTACCAACGATACAATCATGAGCAATATGAGTGTAAGCTAGGAATGTATTATGACTACCTACCCGAGTATACGCCTCATCTGACGTACCTCTGTTAATTGTGACATACTCGCGAATTATATTGTGATCACCAACACTCAAATAAGTTCTTCCACCATCGTATTTAAGATCTTGTGTGAGTGAACCAATTATTGCTCCCTGATAAATGGAGTTGTTGCAACCTATTGTTGTGTCTTCACCAATAAATACATGAGCTTTAACATCAGTTCCAGAGCCAATTTTAGCATTACCCTCAACCACAGTGTAAGGACCTATCTTTACATCCTCAGCCAACTCAGCATAACGGGACACCTGCGCCGTAGTATGTATATCAGGCATAGCAAACCTCCAAGCCTGATGATGCATAATTGATCGAGTTGATTTCAGTCGTACCGGATTTCATTTATCTTACTTAGAATTTTTGAGGAATGTATCATAAAACATAATATTGCATAACCCTTGGATTAGGTGAGTTTTTTTTAAGTCAAAGCTTACAAATTACTTAATCATAAAACTTAATTGGCCCTGTACATGCGTATTACCCTCTACTTTGGCTACGGCTTCTACCTTACCCGTGGAACCTCTTAACTTCAAAACTTTGATATGCAGTTCCAAAAGATCACCGGGATAAACAGGACGTCTAAATTTCACCTGATCTAGTCCCATGAAATATGGTGTTTTTCCTTTGTGATGCGTCATAGATAACAGACAAACACCGGCTACCTGAGCGAGCGCCTCCACAATTAAAACTCCTGGCATCACTGGAGTGTCTGGGAAATGACCATTAAAAAATTCCTCGTTTCCTGTAACACCTTTTATACCGGTAGCCTCCTCTCCAACCTTCAAATCAATTATTCGATCCACTAGTAGAAAGGGATAGCGATGTGGGATTAATTTTTTTATATCCACCAGTTCCAAAGTCTTTTTCATCTCCCACAGATTCTCTTGGACCAGACACCCGTCCTTCAAAAGCTTCTTAAGTAGCATAATGTTATTGCGATGACCCGACTTTATTCCAACAAATCTACCTTTCAATTGACCGCATAACATGTTCATGTCACCGAAAAAATCCATTACTTTATGCCATGCAAATTCATTTTCAAACCTAAGGCCACCTTCATTGAGACACTTATGTCCATCAACGACTACCGCATTAGAAAGACTGCCACCCAAGGCCTGTCCCATTGCATGCTGCGCTTCAACCTCCTCTAACAAACAGAAGGTTCGAGCCTTCAGTAGATGATCCGATTTATCAATCAGATCAAAGTCAACTTCAAGATGACGAGCTCCAATCATCGTATTTGGATAATTGAGCGTGTAGGACATCTGAAATTCATCGCCAGGGAAAGCCATCAGCTTAGCGCCATTTTCTTCTACAACGCAAGGTTTAACCACTCGATAGACGGGGTATAATGCATCTTGAGTTATCACACCAGCTTTTTGGAACTTCTGATAAAACACTATACCGCTACCATCGAGAATTGGAGGCTCATCTGAGTCTATTTCAAAAATTAGATTAGTAAGCCCACACGCCCCTACAGCTGCCATTAAATGCTCGAATGTATATATTGTCTCTGTACCGTCTGAAAGATTTGTACCTCTTGAAATACCTTCTATGTTTTCAAGATTCACTTTAAGCTTATGACCATCCTTGTTAGTTTTTACAAAAACTAAACCATGATTTTCTGGCGCTGGCTTAACTACAAGCTTGACAGGTTTACCAGTATGCAAACCAATATCCTTAAACTCAACGGATTTCTTTAGCGTTTTCTGCTTCATGCATCACCTCGTAAAAAGATGTTATGCGATTATGAACCTGGCATCAAGTTTAGAGTCTTAAGAATTCTACGGATTTCCTTCATCAAATTAGGTAGTTTGCGCATTGTCGCAATCATACGTAAATCTTCCTTGTGATCACGACCTGGAAATCCGGAGATTTTGGAACCTGGTTTTATTGATTGTGTGGGGACTCCTCGGGCATAGATCGTACTACCTTTTCCAATCGTAATATGGCCTACTGAACCTGATTGACCACCGAATGTAACGTAATCTTCAACTTTTGTTGTGCCAGATATTCCCGATTGAGAAGCCATCAAGCACCCTTCCCCTAAAATTACATTGTGCCCTATCTGAACTAAATTATCTATTTTAGATCCCTTACCGATAATAGTTGGGCGAAAAGTACCTCGGTCTACCGTTACATTAGCACCAAGCTCGACGTCATCGCCAATTTCAACAATACCCAATTGAGGAATTTTGTGATGTACCCCGTCTTCATATACAAAACCATATCCATCACTACCAATTACGCAACCGGGTTGAAGTGTTACTCGATTTCCAATTTTACAACGTTCTCGAACT
This sequence comes from bacterium, assembly GCA_036339875.1. Lineage (GTDB taxonomy): Bacteria > Muiribacteriota > UBA6191 > UBA6191 > UBA6191 > JAYZAC01. Next base: position 15,338 of record JAYZAC010000157.1, read on the forward strand.
GCGACATTTTGATAGACTAAGCAATCAATGCCAATCTCTACGTCTTCGCCAATAGATGTATTAGAAGAAAGTATAGTCCTATCACCTATTTTTGCGCCACGCCCTACAACAACCCCTGGATAAATTTGCACATCAGTTCCAATTTTACTATCTGGATGTATGCTAGCAGTCGGACTTATACCAACTTGCTCGGGCGAAAAATTGTTCAGGAGTTCCAGCACTCGAGCAAAAGCCAGGTAGGGATTCTTTACACATATGTGCGGACAATCTACATCCCAATCCCCCTGGGGCAGTATTGCCAAACCACATTCAGAGTCTTTGATTAGATCGACTCTACGCCGATCTACCGCATAAATTAAATCATTGGAGCCAGCTTCAGCAATCTCAGCCACACCTGTGATCACAGGCTTTTTTCCTTGAAGACACCATTGACCCCCTATTAGGGATTGCAGCTTATTGAGATCCAACATGGTAACGGTAAAGCTAGCGTTTTCCTGCGGAGGCCCTACCACCGCTTTTCTTATTTATTCGATCTATTAACTGCTGAGTAAAATCTTCAGTATTTCCGTAGTAAACACTTCGCTTATCAAAAACAAAATCCATACGTTTAACCTTCGCTATTTTTGAGATTTCTTCAAAAATTACGGCTTTGATTTTCTCCATTTGCTCTTCTTTTTGCTCTTCTATCTTCTTTTTGTACGTTTCAAACTTACGTTGCATATTGAAGACTTTGCGAGAGTAATCTTTCTCCAAACCTTCCTTCTTGTCCTCACCAAGACTAGGATCTTGCAACATCTGCTTTAGTCGATTCACCTCTGCCTCATCCTGACTGAGCTCATTCGTATAGCGAGCCTCACGATTCGCCATCTCAATGCGAAACACCTTAAACTCATCGTAGTAGAACATTACCCGCTGCAAATCCACAACTCCCACACGCAGCTGACTTGCAGCAAAATTAGTGGATAAAAATCCTGTCGCGGCTATTACCAATATCCAGAGTCTCATATTTCTCCCATCATCCGAGCTGAATGTTACCTAAAATATCATACTAAAAATGACAAATTCATGTTTAATTTACCAGAAAATGTATATTACGAAATTTATGAACGTAATTCAATGTAGAATGGATTAATTATAGATATTCGTGGGGATCAATAATTTTACCGTTCTTACGAATTTCAAAGTGAAGATGGAAACCCGTGGACATTCCAGTGCTTCCAACTTCGGCAACTGTGTCGCCCACCGCCACCTTATCTCCTATCTTGACGTTCACTTTTGAACAATGTGCGTATCGAGTTTCATACCCCGAATTGTGTCGCAAAATAACCAGATTTCCGTAACCACCTGACTTACCTGCGAAAACAACTTTACCATCATCTGCCGCAGAAATATCTGTCCCTTTCGGAGCTGCTATATCTATTCCCTTATGGAAATTTCTTTTCCGAGTTATTGGGTGTATCCGCCAGCCATATCGATCTGTCAAGCGCCCATCCAAAGGCCATAGAAAACGAGATTTACGCTTTCTAGCCTTTATAAATCTTTGTAGACCGGCCTCAGACAAATCTTCGACTTCTATCTTAAGACTTTGTCCCTTCATCAAACTATTCCCAACTAATTTATTTAGTTTTCTAATTTTATCTACCGAAACTCCGTAAAGTCTGGATATGGACCATAATGTCTCTTGAATTTTAACTTCGTGATTGAAGATTTTATCGAAAGCTATTTGAAGTTGATATCCCGGGTATATATGATCTGGATTCATTATTCCGTTATAAAGAACAAGCTGGGAAACCGTCATATCATACATTTTAGCAACTTTAGACAGCGTCTCTCCGCGCTTAACCGTATGTGTTATGTAACCTTCAGCTGCGGTATGTAATCCAGATCTATTAAAATCTTTCACCGTCACTGGTTCTTCTGAAACCTCTTGACTTAACTTTTCAGTCAAACCATCCAAATCCAGCTCAAATTTACCTTCAATATTATCTACAGATGGCTCCTCGATTTCCTCCTCGAGATAATTTTGGATCTGCTTAAATTCATCCAGCTCATGATTTAGTATTTGATTTTTTGTCGCATGACTTCGGGTTTTAGTATCAAGTACTGACGCAACCATTGAGACAGGTATCAATCCTTGTACTCTACTCTTATTAACTGGACTTAAAAACGTAAAGTCTTCACTAGCGCTTAATAGGGCTTTAGGTCGATCCACGAAAAACCCATCGCGAGAAATCGCAATCCCCTGAAGGACTGCGACGCAAAGAAGAACTAAAATCCAAAGTGTGTATTTACTACTCATAGGCTGCATTTTTCCGCCGTTTTCATATCCAATACCCTTGCATTTATCGGGGCACCTTAAAGCGGAATTAACAAAAAATAGCAAAATAGTACAATTTTTGTCTAATAAGAATTTTGTTAATCAAAAATAATCTCAAAAAAAAATCGATTTTAAATTCATTTTATAATGATTTTAGGTTCAATTTGACCTCTATCATTGATCCAATTATTATGTTTCAATGGACCAACGAAAAAGAGAACTCGAGCAAGCTACAAACAAATTTGTTGAATACTTAAAAAGTAAAAGTCTCAAGCTAACTCAGCAAAGATTAGATATTCTCGAAGTTTTCCTTCGCGCCAAAACCCATGTAAGTGCAGAAGAATTGTTTAAATCCTTGCACAACTCTCATCCTGGCATAGGCTACAGTACAGTCTATCGAACGCTTAAGTTATTAAAAGATGCCGATATTGCTAAAGAGAATTATTTCAGAGACGGGTTTATACGTTATGAAAGCTCATTCAATCGGGATCATCATGACCACATAATTTGCGTAAAATGTGATGAAATTTTTGAGTTTGAAAATGATGAAATCGAGAGACTTCAGGAACAAGTCGCTGCGAGTATTGGTTTCAATATCGTAGACCATCAGTTAGAGATTTATGGTGTGTGTCAAAAATTTCCAGATTGCCCAAATCTCAAGGAGAAAAAGTGACTTTTATAGAACAAATTAACGGAGCACGCCGAAAATTGAAGTCCACCATTCTTGATAACGAACCCACTCCAAAAATTGGCCTCATCTGCGGAACTGGACTTGGACCAATCGCAGAACAAATTGATAACGCTAAAAGCATTAGCTATTCAGAAATTCCGAATTTTCCAATCTCCAGCGTAAAAGGTCATGAAGGCCTTGTCGTAAGTGGTCAAATTCATTCAAAACCTGTTATCGCCTTCAAGGGTCGCTTTCATTTTTATGAAGGTTATTCTATGCAGGAGGTAACCCTTCCCGTAAGACTAATGCGTAGCCTCGGGGTCAATCATCTTATTGTCACTAATGCAGCAGGAGGCCTCAATCGTAACTTCCGCGTTGGAGACTTAATGGCTATTGATGACCACATAAATTTCATGTTTCAGAATCCTTTAATAGGCCCTAATCAAGATAGTTTAGGAGTACGCTTTCCCGACATGAGTGCCCCCTACAATCGAAATTGTATCTCGTTGGCTATGAATCTTGCCCTGAAGGAAGGTATTAAATTGCAACGTGGAACGTATTTAGGTGTTACAGGTCCGAGTTATGAAACGAAATCTGAATTAAGGTTTTTTAGTAAATTCGCTGACGCGGTCGGAATGTCCACTGTTCCGGAAGTAATCGCCGCAAAGCACGGAGGTATCGAACACGTTCTAGGTATATCTGTAATCACTAACATGGCAACAGGTGAAGATAGTCACGAAGAGAGTCATGATAGTGTTGTAAAAGCCGCGAATGAAGCTACGCCTCGAGTAGTAAATTTAGTGAAACAGTTCATCTCAGCTTTAACGGTTTAAATTAGTAAAATGCAACGACAAATTGAAGATTTATTAGAACATTTCGATAGCCTTCAAAGAAAAATCGTAGATCCTGAATTAGTCATGGACCAATCCCGCTATAAGGAGGTTGCTAAAGAATTCAAAAGAGTTGAGCCTATTGTTGAAATCTACCGTGAATTAGAATCTTGCCAAGTAGGCCTGAAGGACACTCAAGAAATATTGGACGACGATGAAACTGATGAAGAAATGTTGGAAATGGCTGAATTAGAGGCTCAGGAATTACAGCATAAAATTGAACATCTAGAGCAGAAACTGGAGATAATGCTACTACCAAAGGATCCTTTGGATGAAAGAAATATTATCGTCGAATTGAGAGCCGGAGCGGGAGGCGATGAGGCCGGTCTTTTTGTAGCAGACCTTTATCGAATGTACGCGCGCTATGCAGAAAAATGCGGCTGGAAACATGAAATTCTAACGTCCAGCGAAACAGGAGTAGGAGGCTTCAAAGAGCTTTCGTTCAGTATAACGGGTGAATTAGTATATTCAAAAATGAAATTTGAAAGTGGCGTTCATAGAGTCCAAAGAGTTCCTGCTACAGAAAGCTCCGGAAGAATTCATACCTCTACGATAACCGTAGCCGTTCTACCTGAGGTTGAAGAAATGGATTTTGAAATTATTCCAAGCGATGTGCGTGTAGACACATATTGCGCCTCTGGACCGGGTGGGCAATCAGTAAATACAACCTACTCTGCAGTTAGACTGACTCATGAACCGACGGGCACCGTTGTAACTTGTCAGGATGAAAAGTCACAAATAAAAAATAAAGATAAGGCATTCAAGGTTTTACGGGCTCGTCTTGCCGAAGAGGAGCGATTACGTCAACAAAAAGAATATGCAGCTCAGCGATCTTCACAAGTGGGAACAGGAGATCGCTCCGAAAAAATTAGAACCTATAATTTTCCTCAAGGAAGAGTTTCTGACCATCGCATCAATCTTACATTACATCAACTCGGACCCATTCTTGAAGGTAACATGGAAGAAGTTATAGAAGCGCTAATAGCTGCTGACCATCGAGCTAAATTGGAATCACTCCAACAATCTCCTGACTAGACCATGAAACTATCTGACGCTTTGCGATGGATTCAAGGCAGACTTGTAAAGCGTTATGCCGATCAATCATCTCGAGAGGCCTACGCCATTTTATTATGTCTTAAGCGCTTCACAACTATGTCACAAATTATAATGGAACTTGACCATGTTAGACTTAATTCCGATGAAGTGAAGCTATTACAAAATTGGGTGCAGAGGCGCGCAGAAGGTGAGCCTTTAGCTTACATAAGGGGTTATGAGTACTATTATGGTCGCAAATTTCGAGTTAATAAAAATGTACTTATCCCCAGACCCGAAACAGAGTTAATTACTCAAAGGTGTATTCAACTTTACAAAAAAGAAATATCTCATAATAGATTACGCGG
>JAYZAC010000158.1:0-4885 GCA_036339875.1 bacterium
ATTTCTAGTTCATCGGGATCACGCTGATTAAACAAGGTAATGAGATTTCTTAATTTATTTTGAACTAATTCTTGGCGTAGCTTCAATAAAAGTCTTTCGTACTTTAAATTTCTGGATTTAGAATATTTCACGCACTGTTCAATCATCTCCATAGCTAATGCAGAATTTTTCTTAATTTGTTTAGTTCCGCGCCTAAATATTTCTTTCACTAAACCTGACATATAAAGTTTAAAATCTTTATTTTCAGGCATAAGTTGAGCAGCATCTTTTAGTAGCTTAAAACCAGCATCAAAATCTGATTTTATTATTTTCTTAGCTTGACTAAATAATATGTTTGCTCGAAATTTGTCTAACTTTTTTAACCATTCAAGAGCCTGTTTATGATCCGGTTTAATATCCAAAGCAATCTTTATAAATCTTCTAGCTTTCTCAGGATCACGTTCTTGTATTTCGCGACCTTGCGAAAAATATCGCTCCTCTATTTCCTCAGTCTTGAAATTAAAAGATAATTTTCCATTCTTAATTACATATTCGAGTAGATCCCTTTCTTGGTACGCTTCCCTTAAGCTGGGGTCTAGTTCAATGGCTTTCTTGGTAAGAATCAAAGCTTGCGGAGAATCTAAAAATGATATACCAATGCTTTCAGAAACTAATTGTTTCGCTAATCTACGGCGTCTAAAACTATCCGGTTCTTTTGCACCCGATTTACCCAGTTCAAATCTTAAAATTTCTCGATCTTTTATAGCATCATGAAATTCAGGGAATAACTCTAAACATTTTTCAATCAACTCTAATGCTTTATTAGGATCTTCATCAAAATACTGATTGCTTTCATTAAAATAATTAAAACCAGCTTTCTGACTTGGTGTTAAGCTTTTGTACCATGAAGTTCTAGATTTATCATCCAAACGGGATACTCTTTTACCATCAAGTGGAGGTGGCTCTTTTAATGGAATACCTAATGCAGTTACGATTGTTGTAACAACCTGATCTAACAAACCAAGATCATCCAGATTAAGATCCTTAACACGCTGCCACAGAAGTCGTGGATCAAAACTATCTGATTTTTGTTTCGAATTAGAGTTTGAGTCAACTGCAGTAGTGAGCAGGGTATTATCTATGGAACCACGCGCGTCTAACTCTGCAGCATGGAAAAAACCACTTAAAACCACTACCGTTATTAGGAAATTTTTACACATTGTAGCCAACATTGTAGCACTTTCTCAGTAAATAACCGATCGGTTCAGCATTGACAAAAGGCTTATCGACTTATAATATTAGAACACTTATTCTATAACTACTGAAATTATGGCCCGTCCTAGAGAATTTGATCGCAAAGAAGTCTTAAAAAAAGCTACATTTACCTTTTGGAATAAAGGTTATGAAGCTACCTCTATGGAAGAATTGGTTACTGTTACTGGTCTTAACAGGGGTAGTATGTATAACCTTTTTGGAAATAAAGAAGGTTTATTCTTAGCGACCATCGATAATTACTTTGATTTTATTCATGAAACTTTTGGAGCTCCACTCAGAAAAGCAGAAGGCCTTAAAAGCATCAAAGAATACTTCGCCTTGGTTGGAGGAAAACTTTGCAAATATGGTCGTGGTTGCTTTTTCACTAATTCAGCAATCGAAACAAAATCTGTACCCGAAGCTGTGAATCAACGAGTGCATGTCTACTTTAGGACTCAACACGATTTGTTTGCAAAATGTCTTGAGGTCGCAAAAAAGAAAGGTGAAATACCCGCTGATCGCGATATTCAGAAACTATCTAGCTATTTAGTGTGTCTAACTCAGGGGCTAACCGTAATGAGTAAGCTAAATAAACAGACCAAAACTATTCAAGATGTTATCGACGTAGCTCTTGAACAGCTTTGATCTATCATTGATAAACATCTAAAAGGTATGGCTGTAGGTAAAATAAATTTTCCTGCCACCATTGGAATAACCGAAAACCTCCTGATAATCACTGTCTAGTAGATTTTCAACACGGAAATCGCAACTAGCCTGTTTGGAAATTTTTGTTGAATATGTCAAATCCACAACACGGTATGATTTATTAAAGCGAACTGCAGCAAATTGAGATGCATATCTCTCAACTTGCTCACCAATTTGTCGGTAGTCAACAAGAAATTTGGAATCTTTGTTAATCTCGTAGCTAGCGCTTGCTCTAAAAATATGTCTAGGTTCTCTAAGTAATTGATTACCACTTGGAAACTGACGTGCACGAGACCGAGTGAAACTTGAAGTCAGATTTAAGCTCGCATTGATTTTTTTCTCTAAAGTAACCTCATAACCTCTAGTTTTCACTTCCCCCAAATTTTCAAATCTGTAATTATCATTATTCCAACCAATATTATCTTCAATATCATTATTGAAGTATAAAATACCAATACTCGAGTCATTAGCAAGCTGTCTTAACACTCCAAAACTATACCCACGACTCTTAGCAGGTCTAAGATTCGAATTATTTATACGAACCATCTGCATTATATTCCAATTCATCATGAGTTCTTCAGACAGAAACTCATACAAAGTGGGCGCCTTAAATCCTGTACCGTAAGAACCATAAAAATGATAATCACCCTTTTTGTATGAAGGACTTAGCTTAAAGGTATTTTCTGAACCAAATGTATTATGCTGATCTCTTCTTGCACCTGCCGTGATTCCGAAGTCACCTAAATCCCACTGATTCTGAATATAGTAAGCCACGATATTATTTTTTAATTTATCATCAACCAGACTACTTCCATAATTTTGTTCAAAATCCCAACCGAAACTAAAAATTCTATCATCATAATAGTAATCTCTCTGCCAGTTTAAGTTTTTTACTGAACCTATAAATCTGGTGTTTTGTACAAACGGTCCAAAAGCACTTATGCTATCTATGTAATTTTCAGAATTAAATCTGGCCGAAGAAAATGTGAAATGATCTTCGAATGAACCATCTTCTGAAGGCCTGTCGTGCTTCAAACTAAAATACAAATCACTGCTTTCACTTCGAGAATTCTGATCAGCTGGCCCATTATTATCAAAAAATCCATCAATCTCTTTCTTTGCATTAACAGAATGAATTATAAACCTAGAGCGTGCACCATTATTATGTTGAAATCCAAGGTTCAGTCTAGCACTCAGATTTGCATACCCATCATCCTCAGCTCGACCACCAAAAAGATTTGGATTCGTTCTTGACGCCTCTGAAAATCCGTCGGTATCTAACCTGGACACAAATAACGAGTAATCCTCTCGTTCTGAAGCACCGCGCACACCAAAACCGGTCTTAAAAGTCCCGTGTGTACCGAATTCTTGAGATAGCCAAAATTTTCTTTCATCCTCACCACGACGAGTAATAATTTGAATAACTCCGCCAACCGCATCTGAGCCCCAGAGAGTGCTTTGAGATCCATAAACTACTTCGATTCTTTCAATTTCTTCCGATGATAGATGGTCTAACACTGGGAATCCGCTACCACCATTTCCCATATAGTCTGCCAATTTGATTCCATCTAGCATGACTAAGGTATATTTATAAGGAACTCCTCTAAGAGAGATGCTGGCAGTAGAACCTATCCCGCCCTGCAACTTTACGAAAACACCGGGTATTGATTGCAATAAATCAACCACAGAGTTTTTACCACTTGCTTCAATGGCCTCACGATTTAAGACATAACTTGCGTCACCAAGTGATCCACGTTGTTGTGATGTGCGCGTAGCCGTTACAACAACTTCTTCATAGCCTGGTTCCTTTAGAACCTCATAATTCGCAGCCGCATTAACAGATGTAATCAGCAGCACTAATAGCAAAAATAATTGCATATTTCCTCCAAAAAGGGGTAGCTCTGCCGAACAACAGCAGTAACATAACCCTAAACCCGAGAGTTAAAATTTCTATATAATGTGATAGGTCTTCTGGCTTCTGGATCTTCACGTCTGCTCCACCTTCCCATCTTAATTAAGACAGTGGCGTTTCGAAGCATTGCTCCCCAGTTACAGCGGCGGGTCCGCAACGGATTTGCACCGTTTTCCCTTGGAATCACAAAACTAACGTGGAATTTATCCCATAAATAAATAAGCCTGTCAATAAAAAGCAAGCTTACTTGTCAGTATTAGACTCATCTGATAATGTTGCGGACTTCACTAGAATCAAATAGCAATAAAGAGTGTTTATGTGGGAATATTTTCAAACTGGTGGATATCTAATGGCGCCCTTGGTAGCTTGCTCAGTTATCTCGCTATCGGTTGTGATTGAGCGACTAATCTTCTGGTTTAGATGTCCAGGTATAACTAATCTAAGTGAACTCATTACATTGCTATCAAAGAATAGTTCGCAGCAGTCAACTGAGTCTGAAAAAGTAGATATAAAACTTAATAGTCATGAGAAAAAGATAACCGCATTTACCTCAAAAGACTGTAGTAATGTATCCGAATCATTTAGACTCAGTGCCACTTGTGAAATTGAAGAAATGAATCGAGGTATGATGATTTTAAGCACAATCATTACGCTTGCACCATTATTGGGTATCTTAGGTACAGTAGTGGGAATTATTGATTCATTTTATGCTATAGGAGCTAGCTCTAAAGCTAACCCACAGCTGGTTTCAAAGGGTATAGCGCAAGCGTTAACGACAACTGCTGCAGGTTTAAGCATTGCAATAATCACACTTATTCCGTTTAACTATTTCCAGACTCGAATTAATAGATACTGTGATGCTATTGATAATATTGTTAGAACCTTAGATAACTGATGCTTATCAAACCTCTTAGAAAGATAGAATCACCAAGAATTGAGTTAATACCGCTTCTCGATGTTTTTTTTCTGATCTTAATCTTCTTTTTCTATAGTATTTTTCATCTCGTTGAAGAGAAAGGAATTCCAGTAAATTTA
>JAYZAC010000159.1:0-38658 GCA_036339875.1 bacterium
GTGAAAAAACTTTTTCTTATCAAAAGTTCCTGAATATTCATCTAGTGGTAAGTTAGATAAAGTTTTGCTTCGAATTTGTTCAAGAGTCTCGGAACTTATTGCCAAAAAATTTTCGACCCTCTGCATAATCTTTTGTTCATGTTCATCTAGTCTTCCATCCTGATAGATTTCTTCAATCAAAGCTTTGATTAAAGATTCAACCAGTTCTTGCGGTGCATTTGAAATTGAAACCATGACTTTTTATTAATACCCTGTAGGAGTTGAAGACTTATACTAATATATAATCAGATTACGGAATAAAACATGAATGTGGAACCTTATTTAGCTTTAATCGAATCGAATAGTCTAAAAAAATCTGTTTGTGAGATCAAGTTGACTGTTGAGGATTTACAGCAGGTTGACCCTAAACGCTTATTTCATGAGTCTCCCGGGATTCGTCGCAGCGTTTTAAGAGATTTAGTTACACAGCGATTAAGTCATTAATTACAGAGCATTCTTTTCGAGTAATACCTGTTGTGGAAAAATTGATTGTAAATGCAAATCTTGACTCGAATTATTATACTAAAATTATATTACTAGCAATGCCTTATCTAGTTACTGAAAAAGAACCACAAGCTCTTCAATCAATGCAATTAATGGCTAACGGAGATCACGCAGCCCAGCTTTGCTTTGCTAAAGCCCTAAAGTTTTGGAATCTATCCAATGTTATTTTAACTAGAGAGATACAGAACCTTTTCGTTAAATCAAATGATTCAGAAATTCTGAATGAATGTTCTAATTACTTGTTGAAATCGTTAGACGTTGAAGTCCTCCTTGGTAAAGTAGACTGGTTACTCAAAAAAGTTACCCATGCAGAAGCCAAGTCTTGTTTGAATCAGCTAAAAATAAATTTAGAAAAAAAAGCAATCGGAAAAGACAGACTAGCAGATCACTAGGATTTGGAGTACTTAAAACAAGGCCATTTGAGAATTGCCGGTTTGATTCCATGGTGGACGTTTTCAATACCGTCGATTAAACGCTCAGTGCCAACTAGGACATCAAGAATTTGACGACTATATTTAATAGCACTCTCGCGCATGAACCCCATCATAGGCCATCCCCACAGTGCTGAAAAAAGAACACCATCTTCTTTGAAGTAAGGTTGGGTCATATAAGTACATTCGATAATATTTTCTACAGGACTTCGGTTACTAGCACTACCACCGATCAGATCAATGACTACGGTTCCATCACTTAGCAACTCGCGCGCATGTTTTCTGGTTATCAAATAATTTTTGCCTCTAAGTTCAGCAGGTTGCTCAGCACCATTTATGACAAGATCTACGTTACGCAAATGATGTTCAATGGTTCCTTTAGCAGTTTGTCTTCGTCCTAAAATTTCAATCTGTCGAACTCCTTGCTGTAGACATTCATCCATAGCTCCAGTGCCAGTATTCCCGTAACCTAAGATAAGTACTTTTGCTTGATCTGCTTGGAGCCCTTTACCTTCATTTTTCAATAGTGATAATCCATAGCGAGCGCCTGCTCTGCCTGTTTCATGCAAAGCCTGAATTCTGCGCATTCCAAATTCATAGGGAGGGTGAGTTTCACGGTATCTTTGTATACTCTCTATGCCAAAATTCTCTTCAAATTCTCTAAGATCAAAAAGACAGGCCGTGCTCTGACTCAGTTTTAATTCATCTACGACTTTGGGGCGAAACTGTCGTCCATCTCTCCAGTAACTATCATAGAAAACGATGCTGTTTTTACTTAAATTACCCATTTCTTCAAGACTAACATCTGAACGGAAAACTTTCAGATGCTTTGGGTTTCTATTGCCAGCTCTTCGAATAGCACCCGTAAGTCTGGAAGAATAGCCCAAAATATTAACTTCAAGATCTGGCAATGGAATGCCCATATTGTGAAGGCAGTAACGCATAGCAGTTTTTGAGAGTACTAAATCATCTGACATGTGTTTTGGCGTTTCTACAATTTCTTCCATTGCGATTACGTTTACATTTTGATCGAGTAATTTTTGGGCCCTATCTGGAAAAGATGCATTGTGTGCCATACAGAGTAAAGTTGCACCTCTATCAATTCGAGAAATACAGTCATAGGCTACTCCTTTGAATTTGATCAACAAATCCTTATCTGAGTAAATTAACTCGTGAGTTTGTATTTCTGCTCCGGCTTCTATGTATTCAGCGTCACTAAAGCCAACCCCTAATCCAGCACCTTCCTCAACAAAAACTCTACACTCTAGCTTGACCAATGCCTGCACTTCAGTAGGTGCTAATGCAACCCTTTTCTCCATAGCTCCCGGATTCTCAGGTCCTTCGACTTCCCTTAATAAGCCAATTCGTTGAAAAGTTTGCATTACTATTCCCTCATTAAATTCCCAAAGGTTTTCCATGCACGTTCGTAGTGAACAATCATCTTGATCAAATTATCTCTAGAGGGAAAATCAGTAAATTGTCTCCATGAAGCCAAAAATAATTCATCCGGGAAATTATCTAAGCGATATTCACCATGACCTACCGTAACAAGGAGTCGAGGAGGACGTTTCATTTTTTTCAATTTTCCCACAATCTGTCGACTTTTAGCATTTATTTGAAGTGTTGCTCGTTGGGCTGGGATCGCCAAATTGATGGGCGTTGTAGTAGTCTCTACTTTTAGCGTCATGGAAGTTGGTTGTGTTTGAGATATGGCTCTTGCTCGAGCATGAGGGTAATAATGAATCTCCATCGAGTTAATATCTATGGGGAAATTGTCCGCCATGAATCCACGCCTGCGTGGTACACGAAGCCAGAATTTTTGAAATTCATCAAATGTAAGTGAGTATTGATGAATTTCCCCATCTTTTTCTAGGGAGATTGCTTTGGTGGTTGAGAGACCTGTAGATCGCCATTTTGCAAAATGATATCCCCCCTGATTTTTAGGACACCAAATCCAGCGTTCTAAGTTTTGACCGATAATACGTCCTTGATCGGGTAGGTCTTGCTGTGACCAACCCTCTTTAAGTATTCGTCCGATCTCAAGAAAACAACGAGCTGTATCGTCGGCAGCGTGATGATGAATTGTTAATCCAAACACTGTAAATAGTGCATAAATAAAAATACGTTGGAAATACATGGAACCCATTCTACTTTGAAAATGTCTTAAACAATAATTAAACCAATAATAATAATATTTAGGTGATGATAATGATTTTTGTGCATAGCCTCAAGTTTCCTATATTAAACAGCGCAAGGTTTACATCAAATGAGACCTCTAATAGATTGTCGAGCGGGCATGTAAAAGCTTATATTGGGACATCCATGTTTAATGCAAAAACCATTCAAAAATCACAGCATGACGAGAGTGAGTCGAAAGCTTTATCAGATAATGAGCGAGCTAATATATTGGCTGAGCGGCTCAAAAATGGAGAAAAAAAAGTATTCGAAGAGCTTTATTATTTGTTTGAAAAAAAGATTTTTAACCTTTGTTTTCGAATGCTTTCTTCTCACGAGGAAGCTGCAGATTTAACTCAGGAAGTTTTTGTTAAAGTTCACAAAAATATTCATAAATTTCGTGGAGATAGCAATTTTTATACTTGGTTATACACTGTAGCCTTGAATACTTGCCGTAATAGACGTGAGAAAGTTTCACGTAAACGCCTACATGAAACCAATCTAGGTTATTCTGAGGAAGGTCACGACTTAATCGAGACTTTATTTGCGGACCCACGATCTTCTAAGTCCCCTACCCATCGTTTAGAATCTGAAGAACTTCAAAAATGGGTTTCAGCAGGTATTGCAGAACTATCACCCAAGTATAAAGAGATAATAATCATGAAAGATATTAGTTCAATGAGTTATGAGGAAATAGCTTCTGTCTTGGATTGCTCTCTAGGAACGGTAAAATCGCGTTTGAATCGAGCTCGTAATATGCTTAAAGAAAAACTTGAAAGCTCTCGTAATCGCTCTGAAGTGAGTCAGAGAAGAGGTGAGCTGTGAACCCACATTTTAATGTAAAAGAATTTGAAAATTTAATAGAAGATTTAAGGGAAACTAACCCAGAAATGAGTGAAGCTGAACTAGTGGAATTAGCAAGTTTGGTGCACAATATACAAGAAATGCCTGAGCTAGATGCTCCATCAGGTCTGTTTGAAAAAGTAAAATCTGAAATTAATAATCAGGATTCAGTCAAAGATAGTTTTCAAAACCAAAAAGAAAATAAAATTAGTTCAGAGAGTTCATGGTTAGATCAATTTGTAAGTAACCTGCAGTCTTATCTATTACCTTTTAGTAGTGGCGCTGTGGCTATGTTGGTATTTATCACAGTTTTTGATTTGCCTATCTTGAATACAAATCTTAGCGAGTCAGTCCAATCTAAGGCGACTTATGAAGATTTTCAGGTCAATAGCACTGAATTTGGTATAAGTAGTGAGACCTTAGGAAATTCTCCACAAAATCTCGAAATCAAAACTATGGCAAAAGTTCAGCAACCTTCGAAGAAATCCTCGGGTATAACCGATCAGAAGACTCTTAAAAATAATGATTTAAGTAAGTCTTCAAAGCGCCGCAGAATAGTCAGGGTAGATCGTAAGAAACGGGATTTGAAGGCAATGGGTATTGGGAAAAAAGCTCCAAGTCAAATTATGGAACCTTCCAAACCCGGGCCAATTAGATCATCAATGATGGCTTCACTAAGTGCAAAAAGAGATGATTGGATACCTCGGAAATCTAAGTCGACTACAACTAGGTCCCCTCAACAAATTGATCGAGTCATGTCTGCTAGTCAATTCTCACCAGCTTCCGAATATATTTCGAGTGAAGATTCGTTATCTTCTTTGGAACCCTCTTCGGAGGAACCATTAAATTTTGTATCAGATAAATCGTTAATTAAGAAGGCAGTTACATATCGTGAAGTATTAGAGGTTCATTGGAAGATATCTTTAGAAGAAGTAAAAAATGCAAGAAATCTAATTAAATACTCTTTTAGTGATGTGAATCACATTCGACACTTAAGTGCTGAAGATTTAGACGACTACAGTGAAATCAGTGGTCAAATTTTAGCGGATAGTTTCTTCTTAAAAGTGGATACTACAAGCTTGAAAGATTTAATAGAAAAAGCTAATGAAATCGGATCTTTCTGGATTCCTGATAGACGCAACCCAAAGCTTTATAAAAACTTAAAAGACTATCTATCTAAGCATCCGCCGTCGGATGGAAAATTATTTGATGTTCAATTAAAATTAGTCATCATCGGTTAATATGTTCCGGCTTGCTGATAGATTTTACTTGAATCGTTAAGATTCCAATCGTAATCATTGAACCGTAATTCGTAATTCGAACTTTTTAATTTGGATTTAAGATCAGAGCTTAACCATGGACTCATTTTTTCAAAAGTTGAACCATTTTTGGGCGCAAAATCTTGTGAGTACCAATCGAAAATTTTGCTTACCAAAATCTTTTGATTCGCATGGTCGATAATTGTTTCTGTATTAGTAAATTTATAGCCTGCAAAGTGCAGTTGATCCGTAACTGTTGCCGCATGAAATACTGTCAACGATTTAGGGCAACCGAGTGAAGCACAAACTAGTCCAAAATGAATTTCGGGACGTTTAAAGTATTTGATTAAAATAGTTTTTTCAATTTCATCTAAACTAATGCTCAAGTCCTTAAAATGACACCAAGGTTTCTTGAAAAAGTTTTTTGAGGTAACGACACTGAATGCTTCGGTTCTGTATTTTGGAAGCTGGAGATGCCTAACTACGTGATATAAAACATAAATGTTATAAGCATTTAACCAAAAAGAAAGCTTAGTTTCTCCTTTAAGTCGAGTGGCATAAAACTCTTGAAGGAAAAGTTGTATATTGTTCAAATCAGAAAGGTTTGGTTCGCTCATTAGTGACTTATAATTAACCAGACCTTCACCGTCAACGACCCTACTTAATAAGCTTTCATACTGCTTAAGTGCGTAAGCATAACTCCAATCTAATCTCAGTACATTAGATCTACGAGTAGTGGATAAATCACCACTCATTCTGTAACAACCGATCAACAGCGCAGTGACTACTAAGGTAATAAATATTGATATACTTTTATTCAACATGATTCAGTTACTGCTACAATATATACAATAAGTTATGACTTGGAAACTAGGACAAAAATTTGCAATCGTAATCGTCGGCGATGAATTTACTCGTGGAGAATCTCCTGAAAAAAATGGGCCTTGGATTGCCCGACAATTAGTAGATTACGGTTTTACCGTCGAGCTATGCATTCAAATTAGCGATGATTTTGATTCGCTGACTTACTGGCTGAAGTATGTATTAAAAGGTCCTATTGACCATGTGATTGTGAGTGGTGGAATTGGTGGTACGCACGATGATCACACCAGACAGTCCATCGCCAAGGCTCTAGGTTTGCCTATTAAAGTTCACGATAGCTGCCTTGAGATTCTTGAGAAAAAATATGTTGGACGACTGAATGATCAAAGGAGGAGAATGTCTCACTTGCCACTTGGAAGTGAGTTGATTGATAACCCACAGGGAGCTCCTGGATTCCAGATAGCTAACATCACTGCTTTGCCGGGGTTTCCTAGGATGGTGAAGAGCATGCTACCAAAACTTCTTGCTAATAGCGAAGGTCAACATAATTCTATGTTACGTATGGACGCTCATTTTTCTAATTTGACCGAAGGCGACATAGCCGTACAAGTTGAAGAGTTTGCTGAGCGATGGTCTTCAGAGATAGAAAGTCTAGGAATTTATCCTGATGCCACCCAAGGCGTTAGGGCAGTGAGTTTAAAGTTGAGGTGTAGTGCCTCGGGCCATAAGGATTTGATAAAGTCATTCAGAGCTTTAGTTCAAAGTCTAGGTGGAAGCCTTCTCAATTAATCGATCATTTATGAAACTCCATATTTTTTTGCTAATTGTGTTTTGAGGGCACGGTGGTTAGTTTTTCCAGTTCCAAGTAACGGAATCTCTTCAACTTCTTCATGATGATTCAATCTTCCTACGTTTGAAAATCCTGCTTTTTTTAGAGTTTCATTGGCTTCATTAAGGTTTAATGTTACTCTCGAAAAAATAGCTAAAACTGGACGCTCTCCATCTCTTTCAATTGCTTCAACAGCTACTGCTGGTCCTTCATCATCTCCTGGCCAGCGGTCAACAAGAACATCTTCCATTGCCGGTAAACTAATCATTTCACCCGCGACTTTAACAAACCGTTTTAATCTACCAGCAAGAGTAATTGCACCATTTTCGTTTAAGATTCCCAAATCACCTGTGTTGTACCAACGATCGCCATCGATTTCTAGAAAAGGATTAGGTGCATCATCACCCAAGTAGCCTTTGAAGATATTTCCTCCTCGGGCAATTATTAAACCGCGTTCACCATTAGGGAGAGTTTTATGCGTGTCCATATCAACTACTCTTACTTCAGATTGCGGAGCTGGCCAACCAACACCACAGCGATCTCGATTTGGGTAATTCATGGTCAATATAGGAGCGCATTCTGTTATGCCATATCCTTCTATCAGCTTCGCTCCAACACTTAGTGCTTCAACTTTTCTAAATAACTCATCAGGAGCTTTTTCAGCACCTGTAATAAAATATCTCACACTGGTAAGTTGTTCTGGATCAGCTGCCTTAAAGATACCGGTAACAAAGGAAGGTGTGCCACAGACTGTTGTGCATCTCCACATATGAATTCCACGAGCTAGCCGACGCGATTCTGTTGGATTAGGATAGTATGCTACTTTCAGGCCGGTTGTAAGGGGTAACATTGTAGTGATCGTAAAACCAAAACTATGAAATGGTGGTAGAAAACCATAGAGAGTATCTGTACTCTGAAAGGGTATTACCTGAATACCATCGCAAATATTTGTTAAAAGATTACTATGACTGAGGGGAACTCCTTTGGGAACTGATTCGCTACCACTTGTAAAAAGAATAACCGCTGGCTCATGCTCATCGATATTTTGGAGATCTAATTTTTCCAGCAGAGTTTCGGTTGAAAAAAATGATTTCCAGATAGCGTTAAGTTTTTGTCGTATACCGATTTCATTGCTACGCAGATCCTCTACAAAAACTAGTATATCGTCCATTGCTCCCAATTCTACGTTGCCCAACTTATCTAAAAATTGACTGGACGTTATAACTTGAGTGATACCAGTTAAATCCATTACATGCTGCAGATTTCTAGGCCCTAGAGTCCAATTAATCATTACGGGGATTTTGCCGGCTAATAAACAACCCAGAGCTACAACCCCTACACCAGCCGTTGAAGGTAGCATTACACCCACCTTTTTACCTGGCATTTTAGTGATTACTTGAGCCAAAACGAGAGCTCCAATTTTGACTTTTTTATAAGTCAATACCCCTCTATTTTCGTCGGCACAGGCCACTGCGGACCCCATTCTCTCCGCATTATGGAGGAAAGCTTCTTGAATTGTTTTACCTTGAGGTTTTACAACATTCGGTCTATCTGACTCAGCCCAACCTTTTGGTGCTCGATTAATTTCACCCTCACTTAAGCCTGAGCGGCCAGCGGCAATTTCCATAACCTTGCCCACGGAAACTAGCTCTGTAATTTCTACATCTTGCACATCAAAAATTTCATCGAGCCAGACAAGTACATCTGATAAATCAAGGCTGTCTAAACCTAAATCTTCTGTAAGTAAGTCGGAGTCATTAATTTCTTCCACTGGGCGGTCAATCATGCGAGCAAACTCTGACAAGACTTTTTGCTGAACTTCCAAAGAAATATCAGAGAGATCAACTTCTACTTCAGCGCCAAATGACTCTACATCGGGAAGGTCTGTTTTATAGAAAGA
This sequence comes from bacterium, assembly GCA_036339875.1. Lineage (GTDB taxonomy): Bacteria > Muiribacteriota > UBA6191 > UBA6191 > UBA6191 > JAYZAC01. Next base: position 8,803 of record JAYZAC010000159.1, read on the forward strand.
ATATGATTTTAGACTTAATGGCTCCTCTCCGTGTTGGTTATACCAATTTTCCATCCACGAATTGAGTTCCATTTTGTCAGCATTTCTTGGGAAATCAGATGGGGCTTCTTCGATTTCTAGTGTTACGTCTCGACGGGGTGCGAAAAAAATTATGTTTTTAATCAAAATTTTTATAGCTTTTAAAACTACCGTTCCAACATCTGGTGTGATCCCACGAGTTAGAGCTGTGGAGAACGAACTACCCCATAATCCCCGCGTTCTAATCATTACGATTTTTACGTCTGGATATTTTTCTAAAATGTTTGATACTGCTGATGCACCCTTGATTTTTTCAAGTCCGCTACGTTGAAGTCCTCCAGATGGATATAAAAGTATATTATTACCTTCTTTAAGCCCATTGATCGTAGTTTCTAGGACTTTTTCCATACGGCGAATTTTGTACGGACTGAAACCCTGCTCCATGTCAGGTACTGGGATTGCATTAATCCATTTCATAACTGAGTTTAGGATAGGTAGATTATACATAGGTTCGGTAATTAATGGTCTTACTGGAAATCTCCAATACACTAAAGAAGCTACGATTACGGGGTCTATCTCCGCGGGATGATTCGGTAAGAAAAGAACTCCTTTGTGATTCGGTAGTTGATTGTACCCAGTTATTTTGATTCGGTAACGAAGCGCTAGTAGGCATCGAACTAAAAAAGCTAACAAACAACAAAAGAAATGCTTCATGGCTTTTCCTTTTTCCACAGCACAAAAACAGCAATTGTCGCCAAGCCCGTAATTATGGCTAAAACTACAAATTGATTTATGCTAGTTAAATAGTTTTTATACATTGTGAAGCCTATAGCTCCGCTAATTGCAAAATTGAACAAAGAAACGAGAGCACTCTGAAGTGCAGCTCCTTGACCTTCCATCTTGTCTTCAGCAACAGATTCTAGGTAAGCAGAGTCTACTAGATTGGTTCCTATACCAAAGATTGCTCCAATCACCACAAACATTGCTGAGGCAAGCCAATAAAGATTTTTGTTCTCAGAGATGATTTGGGTAGGTTCCATCCACAGAATTATATGGGGGTAAGCAATAATCATTATAATTAATAGAATTCCACAAATTGATGCCACCCAATATCTTATGTGTACCATCCAGTTTGAGGCCACGTTACCAATGATAATTCCCACAGCAGCCCATAATGACATTAGGCTACAAAGAGTCGCGCCACCGAGTTTTACTTCTTCCACAAATCCGGTTATTGACAAGCTGACTGCTCCGGCAACTCCCCAATAGACCGGGCCAGAAAGCAGAAATGGCCAATAGTTTCGGACAATTAACGCTGTATCAGAAAATATTAAGCGACTACGTTTGATAAATGGGCTTAAATTTTCGATTTTGTATCGATTACCCAAAGATAAAATCCCAGCACCTCCGAAAACACCAATTGCTACCCATATTCCATTTTGTGGGTATGTTTCCCACATGTACATACCTACAGGTATTCCAGTAAGCATTGCTACCGTGAATATTATCGTTAGTACGCCATTAACCATTGTAGTAGTGCGACTGGAGTCGACGGCTTGGAGAGGCACTGCTGCCATTTTAGTGGAGTTAAAGAATCCTGTGATAAGTCCCGTTAGTATAATATAAACCCAAATTGAACCTATGAAATTAGTTAAATAGCCAAATAAAAGCATACCAGCTGTCAATAGAGCAGTTATCGTCATCACAATGTACTTGGGGAAAGCTGCAGCAACGGGTCCAGCAACGAAATAAATTACGGTAGGCCCTAAAGTGAGTAAAGCTCCAACGGTTTGCAGAATCCAGCCCTTATCTTGCTGGGTATACATAGTTTCGGTGATATAGCCTACACCGAAGAATTTGATGAAGCCCAAACCGAAAGACAACAGAAAAACAGAAGAAATCAAACAAGGAAATGATATGGCAATTTTCATGACTGCCTCTCGCTTTCAACTTTCATGGACGTTTTACTGGGTCGGGATTGAGCGTAGCATATCATTATTGAGGAGTACACCATAAATGATCCTTGATAAAATTCATAGCTAACGAGATTTGTTGACTCTTGAATTCCTCCGTATGTGCTTCATCAATGGGTAGAAACTGCATTTGCCCAAGACCACTACCCCAATGAACTAAAACCCATGCCAAATGACGGACTTTTTCTTGTTTTTGTTCATTTAATCGATGATAGCTAATTATCCGATTGAGATGCTCCTCCAAGAAATTACAGAATTGCGTGTAAATCGAAGCAATGGCATCGCTCAAGCTAGGTTCAAGTTGTTCAGCACACAATCTTTGTAAAAGCTGAAAACCGACACTTTCTGAACTTGGGTTGTAACTAAAGTCAGCTGCAATGTGAAAAAGTGCTTCAAGGGGATCAATTTCTGTTGCAACAATTTTGTGCCAATTTTCCATCTGCTTCTTGCCGGTATCTAATATACAAGCCAACACGATAGCATCTTTATTTTTGAAGCATCGATATAAGATCATCTCTGCGATTCCGATTTTTTTACTAAGTGCCTTGGTGGTGACACTATGGTATCCAGTAGCGCCTAGCATTCTAGTGGCTTCTCTGATGATTTCAATTTGTCGCTCTGTAGTTGATTTTCTGGTCATACCGCTATTATGTTAGTATAGACTAACAAATGTCAAGTTGAATCATAAAATTTCGAAATAATTTAAGATCAGAACTAATATCAGAATGAAAACTATTTTAAGACCAAATTTCAAACCCTTCTCTAAAAACTCAACTTTAGTCTTAAGCTTTTGTGCTTTACCAATTGCATGATTAAGTTGTTTTTGAGTTTTAAGATAGTAGTCAGTTTTTTTTGGGTCGGGAAATCTTTGGGTACATCCTATGAATTGGTGGTCTTTTTGGATTAATAAAAGAGCAATGATTTTGAATTCTGTCTTTACAATTTTTGGGAAAATTTCATGTGACAAATCGTATCTATCGGCAAGAACAAGCGATCTTAATAACTTTACTAGATGACGATCTTGTCCCTTTTCCCAGCGACTATCAAGTAGTTCTCTGAGTTTATTAAAGCTATCATCAATAGATGCTTTAGTTACCAACTGTAGCATAATAATAGCGTTGAGATCTTCTACACCCTCAATCTCATTGTTCATTGAATTGAGAAGTAAGCTAAAATCAAGGTGGTTGAAACTTTGACCATAAATTTGCTTAGCGGACCAAAGTCTTTCGGCAAGGAGATTCAACCAGCTTTTTTCCGTTAGACTATTAAGATCATATTGTGTTGGAGAGAGAAATCCTGCTTTAAGTAGCATAGCGGTTTCAGGTTCTATTTTTTTAAGGAGATTTGAGTAAGGGGCCAAATTAAGATCGTTTTTAGATGAATAGCCAAGCAGATGTATTATTAACTCAAATTGCTCCCACGCGGTAAAAAAGTCGTCTGAATCTAACCCGATGAATAGATCAAAACAGTTTTTAAATCTGCCACTTATGAATTGATAGGCAATAATCTCCCCTCTTTGTACAGGTGTTATAGGAGTTTTGGAGTTTTGAGTTAATTTGATATAAGTCTTCCTTATACTTTCCTCCAGAGTATTTTCATCTTGAAGATAAGCACCTAAAATATTAGGAATCTCAACATAAGCACTGGCTGGGATTGATAATTGCATTGGAATTTGTTTTTGATAGTCTTTCGGTAGCTTTTGATCGGCTATGTTCTCATTGGAGCGAGTCGATGCAAGTAAAAGCCATTCATAAGTTCTTATGTAATCAGGTTCGAGAAGCTGCATCCATGGGAGGATTTGATTATAGGAATCGGGCCAGTAGGACTGGTTTACAGGGCTTGTCCAAGTCATAAGAGTATTTCTATGTGTAACAAAATAAATGGTCTTTTACAGAACTGCAAAGTATAGATGAAATGCACATCGATTTTATGTAAGAAATTCTATGAAAATCTAATATTCAAATTCTTAAATGAATTGAACTGCTACTTGTGTATCAAAGTAAACGCTGGTATAACAGTGCTCTTGGAGTACACTATGAATAAACAAGTTCAAGCCGGAGCCTGGGACCACAGCCACATTTACAGTTCGCTGGAAGATCTTCGAATAGAAAAAGAAATTTCGCGGATAAATTCGGTAATTGATTGCCTGTGTCCCTTAAGCGAAGTACTTCAGCAGCAGTTGCAGTCGGAATTAGTTGAAAATGCAGAATTACTTGAAATTTTGTGGAAATCTGCTCGTTTAATTAGTGAAAGTTTGACTCCTATGTCGAACCTTCAGGCACTTGCATTAGCCGAGACCAGCGTAGACAGTCAGAATAAGTCCGCTAGGAATCTACAGCTTAATCTTCAGAAGCTTGGTGTAAACCTGATAAAAGCTTGTAATCCATTTAATCTGTGTATGGATCGGGTTAGCGATTCTTTTTTAACAAGATTTCTTGAACCGGAGGAATTTAAGAAGAAGGAGTTTCTACTTAGAATATCCAGAAAATTCCGACCATTTCAACTGCCGCTGGAGCAGGAAAATTTGCTGTCATCTATGGCTCCTCACGGTTTACGTAGTTGGCAGAGCCTCTACGAAGATCTCAGTTCTAAAGTACCAGTGAGTTTAAATGGAGAAGATACATCAGTTGCTCAAGCTATGGGTCTACTCGAAAACCCAGATTCCTCCAAGCGTAAGTTAGCTTACTTGGGTCTTGATAAAAATTATCATATCTTTAGACATAGCTATGCCCGTATTCTAACGAGTCAGGTCAAATGGAGATTAACTGAGCAAAAACAGCGTTCGATGAGTAGTGAAATGCACTTTCTTGACGAGCCTTTGCAAATGGGAAGACTCACTCGAAATACCCTAGAATCTATGAATTCAAGTGTTGAGAATTTCCGTCCCAGATTGCAGCCTATCCTAAAGCGTATGGCTAAGTATTTTGAGAAGGAGAAGTTGGACCCATGGGATTTATTAGCACAGGCACCTCTTAAAGAACCTATTGAGTTTAGTTATAAGGAAGCTATGGATCTCATAGAAGGTGCGTATCGAGAAATAAATCCAGAGATGGGTGATTTTGTGCGCATGATGGTTGATAATCGATGGATTGATGTACGAAAAGGTGAATACAGACGTCCATCCGCCTTTGCTTTTCATTTTCAAAGTCCAATGGAACCAAGGGTTTTCGGTACTTACATGGGTACAATGAAATCACTACGAATGTTGGCACATGAAGTTGGTCATGCATATCATTTTTGGTGCTTGCGAGATCAACCTGAGGAATATCAACGCTACCCTTTAACTCTTGCTGAAACTGCCAGTATCTTTGGTGAGTTGAGTCTAGGTAGATACCTACAAAATCATCCTAATGAGCCAGTCAGGCGACTTTCAGCATGGCAGGATGGACAGAGTGTTTTGACTTATATGTTAAATATACCGATGCGTTTTGATTTTGAAAAAAAGTTGTATGAACGTGGCGAAGAACACCTAGAAGCTGAAGATCTGTGTGAAATGATGAGCGAAGTTTGCATGGATTGGTACGGTTTTGAAGGTTTATCACAACCTATGCAGTATTTCTGGGCATCAAAATTACACTTTAATCTGGCGTATTTTTATAATTATCCTTATACTTTCGGTTACCTTCTAGCGCAGGCTCTCTTTGACGAGTACCTTGATAAACCAGCAGATTTTCATTCCCGTTATACGAGATTTCTGCGTGGTACTGGTAAATTAAACTGTGAAAATCTTATCAGTAATGAATTGGGGGAAAACTGCGAGCGATTAGCATTCTGGGAGCGCGGCACTAAAATGGCTGAGGGTCGGGTACAGCATTTTATGGATTTGTTTAACTAGGGAGAAAACTAGATAAATTGTAGTTTCTCGGACAGAATGTTGTGGTCAATAGCAAACGCTTTTCGGTCATTTAAGCCCACACAATCAGTAGCGTTAAGCAATGCATTCCAGACCGCGTCATGTACTAATTCAGACACTGCTTCGAAAACAGAGTCCAGCATCCCTGAATCAAACACCTTAAATTGCCCAGACTTTTGTTTAGGAAATTTGTTTGAGGTACTAAAGCATAAAATAATATCACCTGAATCATGATGGCCATAACAGCCTAAAGAGCCAAGACCTAATGACGCTCTTTTCGCCAATCGATCGCACTGTAAAGGCAGTAATGGTATGTCAGTTGCAATTGTTACGAGTATCGATCCTTTTGAACGAGGTTTATCCCAAGGCGAAGAGATAATATTGAGTGGGATGTTTCGTCCGATTGGAAATCCCTGAATACGTAAGTCTTTGCGGTTTCCATAATTAGCTTGAACCATTCCTCCTAAAGTGAAAGATTCTCCAGAAATGGTGACTGTTTTTGATGCCGTACCAATTCCTCCTTTGAATTCATGACATATCATACCGGTTCCACCGCCGATATTACCTTGATCAGAAGGTCCGATATTAGCAGTTTCAATTGCCTTAATAACTTCAGAATTACTGACTCCAGGCAAACTATCATCACTTAGCCAACTGTCATCGGTTTCTAAAACAATAGGCATGTAATGATAATCCTGAATATTTTTTTGGATAGCTAACTGATAAATAGTATCTCGCACAAGACCTAAACTTGCAGTAGATGTCAATGCAATAGGCCCTTGGAGTGAACCTGTTTCTTTAATCCAGGGGTAACCACTGAAATCTCCACACCCATTTAAAATATATGTGCCAGCCGGATAACACCAATGCCATGGACTATTGAGATCTGGTAGGATTATCGTTACTCCTGTCCGATTGACAACAGGTTCATCTCTAATTACGTTGCGGTGTCCTACGGCTAAACCAGGTACATCAGTGATACAATTTTTAGGTCCGGAAGGAAAATCTCTTGGGCCAATCCAGGTACGAACATCATGCATTTTAGTCATTTTATCATTCTAAAAATTGAGTGAATTAATTACAAGATTTGCAGGTTTAAACGCGGCGATAGAGCGAGGTTCATAATTGTGTGATAATTAGGCGTGCAATCGACAAAACCTCCAACTTGTAATGATTCTCCATGGTTTACTAGGACTGTGAGATCGGAACTTGACCCTATCCATTCTAAATAATTTGGAAAGTTTATATATTGAGGGTCAAAATCAACTCTACCAGCTCCTAGTAAAATACGCTGCATTTTATCCTTAGGCTCTGTGTTGAAAACCTCCCCGAAGCTATTTAGTACTAAGTCTTCGGTATTAATCGTATGCTCTTTTTGATGTGCTTCAACAATTGGTAATTTGAGTCGAAATGCATTTGCTAGCCCAAGGATTGATTTAGATGTTCCAGGTAATGTTCCACAGAATAAAGCTTCTCCTATTCGCACATTCCAATCTATATCCGGCCAGAATTTCCGATGAATTTGATTCCATGATTCAAGATATGGTAACGCGGAAGAATTTCCTATCGAGAGCATATTAAATGATACTTTTTCTCTAATTTTCGTGGCAACTTCTAATAGTTCATTGATATGTTTATCGGTTAATTGGACTCCTGCAAAGCAACTTAAATTGATTGCCAATCCTCGAATAACTAGGGGATCGATGTTTTCTAATTTATCTAGATTCTGCAATAGAAAATCTACTGGAAAACCCTCGCGCCAGTCTCCCATATCAATCATAAGTAGTACTTCATGAGATTCATCAGCCTGCTTACAAGCACTTTGAAATTCTTGCAGAGTGACAAAATTGGAATGTACCGAGAGGTTTGATCCTCTAATTACATTTAAAGCATCTTGTGGCGAGGTAATACAAAGAGTCCAACGCTCAGAGAACTGCCCGCTACTGAGATTTTGTGGATATGAATCTGCGATTACTTGTATTCCCAATTCTTCCATTACTTCAAGCAAAGCAGGGTGTGACTGTACGACCTTACTGACTATCGTGATACTGAAATCTTTATCATCGAGGTAAGATTTTAAGACACTCCAGTTTCTACTGAGAATATCTCTATTTATATCTAACGTTAGTTTCACTCAGGGTTTTTGCCAGTAATGCTCAGGACTTTCTTCAATTAGATTTGCGTATCGAGATAAAACAAAGAGAAAATCTGAAAGTCTATTTAAGTATGGTAGAACAAATTCTGAGGTGACCTCCACCCTTCTTAAAGCTACCAAGATACGTTCAGCACGGCGACAGACAGTTCTAGCCTGATGTAAAAAGCATGAAAATGTAGTCCCTCCAGGCAGAATAAACTCTACTAATGGTTTTAGTTCTTCTTGACAGGTATCCATCATCTCTTCAAGTGCTTCCACATGACGAGATTCAATACCGGCTACAGGATACTTCTTCTTGTCTTCCTCTAAGATACAAAGGTCAGAACCAAGAGTGAATAATTCATTTTGAATAGACTTGAGCCATTGAGAAAGTCGAGCATCCTTGCAATGTGCCCGAGCTATTCCAATAATAGAATTCAGCTCATCCACCGTTCCAAAGGCTTCGATTCTAAGAGAATCTTTCGGAACTCTTTGACCGCCTCCTAGGCCAGTATCACCCTCGTCTCCAGTCCGCGTATATACTTTTGTGATGCGATGCATAAAAACCCCTAATAAAACAAAATATGCTAAAGTGCTCGCCATTGTAAAACAGTGGGGAAATTTTATGAACCTGGAATCGTATTTGCACACATTTAATCATTATCTGACGGGCTTGCCAGAACAGTTTCCATGGTTCGTTGCTTTTTTGTTAGGGACGGGAATTTTTGTCACTCTTCGCTTGGGATTTATTCAGTTTAGAAGACTTAAGCATGCCTCCGATGTTGTAGCAGGCAAATATGATAATCCCGATGACGAGGGAGATGTTACTCATTTTCAAGCTTTAACTGTTGCTTTGAGTGCCACAGTTGGTGTAGGTAATATTGCCGGTGTGGCGATTGCCATTCATTGGGCAGGTCCGGGAGCAATTTTCTGGATGTGGATGACGGCTATTTTTGGGATGGCTCTAAAATATGCTGAATGTACACTCGCCATAAAATATAGAGAGTTTGATGATCAAGGCAATGCTGCTGGTGGTCCAATGTATTACATCGAGAAAGGGCTAGGTATTAAATGGCCGGCAATATTTTTCTCAATTTGTGCTGTAATCTGCTCTTTTGGAACTGGAAATATGGCTCAATCAAATACCATAGCTAGTGTTTCCAAAGATATAATAGCTCCCGCTTTAATTGGCCTAATATTGGCCGTTGTGGTCGGCGCGGTAATTATAGGCGGTGTCAAGCGTATTGCATCAGTTACCGATAAGCTCCTTCCAGGTATGGCAATTCTTTATTTTGGTAGCTGTGCATTAATTCTTCTCATGCACATGGGGGATGTTCCTGCTGCGTTAATGTCGATCTTTGAGAATGCTTTTAGTACTAAAAGTGCATTTGGCGGTACTGCAGCAGCAGGATTCTCTGCAATCATGCTCAAAGGTGTTCAAAGAGGTTTATTTTCTAACGAAGCCGGTCAAGGCTCTGCTCCAATTGCACATGCCAGTGCCAAAACGGATGAACCTGTCCGTGAAGGTCTTGTGGCGATGACAGGCCCTCTGATTGATACTTTAATAATTTGTACACTTACAGCTTCCACAATTTTAGTTACTGGGGTATGGAACCAAAAATTCGAACAGAAATTTGATTATCGTAATTTAGAGGTGGCCAGTTCAATTGTAGGTGGGTCTCCTGTTCTTTACAGTGGTAATGTTCAGTTTGTTGATGGCGTCCTTCAGACTCACGTTTTTGAATATAATCATGCTAGTATTGATGAACATAGTCTCAAGCTCGATGGTAAATTGTTTTCAGGAACGGTTGCTGCTAAAAATGGTAATTTAATGCTACCAGAGGGAGATTTCTCTTTTACTGGAAAAGCCCTTTTAACCGGCGCTAATCTTACAGCAAAAGCTTTCAAAATTGGCTTATCCTCGCTTATAAATTGGGGTGATTGGATTGTCGATTTTTCTGTTCTTCTATTTGCCCTTTCAACAATTATAGGCTGGAGTTATTACGGGGATCGATCTTTTCAATATCTTTTCGGTGTGAAATATTTACTGGTCTATCGAATTCTATATCTTGCGTTTGTCTTTATTGGAAGCATAACTGCACTGGATATCGTTTGGGCGTTCGGAGACATTGCATTGAGTTTAATGACCATTCCGAACTTAATGGCTGTATTGCTTCTTAGTGGCGTGGTTGTAAATCAAACCAATGAATACTTTACAAGGGAGCATAAGCCTTTTAAGTAACATTCAGATACTAACGTGTTTTCTTTCGCATTCGGTACGCTTGCGCAAGAATTGTAGCTACCGCTTTGAAGAGATCTTCCGGAATTTCTGCCTCTATGGGAACCTGACGAAAGAGTGCTCGAGCGAGAGGTTTATTCTCAATGATTGGGACTTTGTTTTCTCGAGCTAGTTCTTTAATTTTGTGAGCGATGAGGTTTTGTCCCTTCGCGACGACCCTAGGAGCTTGGTCTTCACCGCTAACATATTTTAAGGCGACAGCATAGTGCACGGGATTGGTAACCACAACATCTGCTTTTGGCACTTCGCCCATCATCATACGTTGTGCCATTTCTCGCTGCTTCATCCGGATGCGTTGTTTTATCTGTGGATCCCCTTCTGACTGTTTACGTTCTTCTTTTACCTCTTGCTTGGTCATTTTCAGTTTTTCATTCTGACGATATCTAGTCCATACAAAGTCTAAAATACCGTAGATAAAGAGAATTATTCCAATCTGAATAATTAGTTTCACCATTAACCAGGTTACATAATCGAGAGATGCAGCAACCGGGGTGAAGAACAAAGATGTCATAGTCGGATATTCATTTACGTATAAGGCATAAGGAAAATAACTAAAAATAGCCAGTTTAATTAGTGATTTTACTAATTCAGCTATCGCTTCTTTTCCTATTATTTTTTGGATACCGTTGATAGGGTTAAAACGATCTAAACTAGGAACCAAAGCTTCAGTTGAAATGAATAACCCTACTTGTCCAATTTGTGCCGCGAGAGTAACTACAATCACTACAAAAAATAGTGGGAGCATCATTATGTACCAATACTTCACGAGTTCCACGAAGAATACCCAAAAATCTTGGTTACTCATATTTTGTACGGTAAACATCAGTACGGATTTTTGAAACATGTCTGCTACTGCACCGTAAAACTGATGAAGCATGCCGTAAACAAACAAAGTGACTAAAACTAATGTGATTGATGTAGTTAAATCCTGACTTTTTGGAACTTGACCTTTATTCCTAGCTTCTTGTTTTCGTTTGTCTGTGGGTTCTTCTGTTTTTTCTCCACTCTCATCAAATTGCAGTAGATCAAAAGGTATACATTTACATTCAATTTGATCATAAAACTGACTGTAATATTTCGATTCGAGTTTCATTGGAAAAATTTTAGAATCATTTCTAGCTCACGAAATGATTTATCAAATAGGATTTTGATTAATTTGACGAGATAAGGCATTGTTATAACGTAGGTCACCATTCCAAGTAAAATTTGAATTGGAATTCCAACCATAAATATATTTAAACGAGGCATCGTACGAACAATCACTCCCAAAGAATATTGCACCAGAAGTAATGCCACCAGCATAGGCATAGAAACTCGTAAGGAGATTTCAAAAAGTTCTCCATAAATTCTTATAAAATGTTCAATTTTTGATGCCTGAAAGGCTAGATCTCCAAATGAAATGATTTCGTAACTTCTCATGAAGGCCTCAAATGCCACATGATGTCCGTTAATTATTAGAAAGACCAATGTTCCTAGAGTTACGTTAAATTGTCCCATCGTAGTGGAAGCCTCGCCTGATGCTGGATCAATTGCAGTGGCAATAGCGAGACCCATTGGCGTAGATACAATAGAACCTGCAAAAGACAGAATTTCCATTACCATAGCTACATTTAAACCTATAATTAGCCCGACAAAAAATTCCTTAAGACCGAATATAATTAATTCGTGATCGTAGTTCATTTCAACGTAATCACTCATTGGTAAATTAAGAAAGACTGCAATAGCTACGAAATAAGCTACGATAGGTTTAATCTTGCCAGGAAAGTTAGGGCTGGAAAGTAATGGCATATACATAACCATGCCCATAAATCGCAAAAAGCAAAGAAAGAAGTTTGAAATCAGTAAGGTGGAGTCCATTGCTATTTGATAAATAGCTCCACATTGTCAATTAAATTGATCGTCCAAGTGACTACCTTGTTAATCATCCATGGTCCTAGGAAAATGACCGTAGCCATTGTTGCAACGACTTTAGGAATGAATGTAAGAGTCTGCTCTTGTAAACTTGTTGTGGTTTGAAAAATTGTGACTAGTAAACCAACGACCAATCCAACCAATAATGGAGGCAAGCCTATAATCATTGCCATGTACATGGTGTCTTTTATCAAGTTCATGGCAACAATTTCGTTCATATTTAACTCACTATTATTGATTTCATTAGCGCGTTGATAATGAGTGCCCAGCCGTCAATTAGAACAAATAGTAATATCTTAAAAGGTGTCGAAACCATTGCAGGTGGGAGCATCATCATCCCCATGGACATAAGTGTCGTCGCTATGACCATATCTAGCATTAAGAAGGGTAGAAAAAGAATAATTCCAAATTGGAATCCTGTCTTGAATTCGGAGATAATAAAAGCGGGTATCAACGTCAATGTGCTTACTTCCTCGAAGCTTTTAGGCTTTTTGCCTTGCGAGAGCTTCACAAAAACAGCTAGGTCCTTTTCTCGAGTAGCTTTGCGCATGTATTCACGAAAAGGTTTCAAGGCTCTTGTAAACATTTCTTGATAACCTATTTCCTCTGCTACATAAGGCTCGATAGCATTTTCTTGAACCTTATTCCAGATAGGCGCCATATGAAAAATAGTTAGGAATAAAGCTAATGAAACTAATAATTTATCTGAGGGTAGAGTTTGTGTACCAATTGCTCGCCTTGTGAACGAAAGTACAATTACGATTCTGGTGAAGGGCGTCATCATAATTAAAATAGATGGAGCTAAAGTTATAAGAGTGAGTAAAACTACAAGGCGCAGTCCTAAAGTTAATTGTTTTGGGCTCAGATCTTCTTCAACAGATAGATTTACCTTAGGAATAGGTAATGCAAAATTTGTATTAGAGGCCACATCACGGGCAGTTTCTCTTTGTTTACTTGAAGTACTATCATCGTCTTCACTTAGCTGAGAATATATCTCGCTAGTTTTTGGCCCGACAAGAGCTTCCTCAGTCTCTCCGTAAATGGGGAACTGAAAGGTTAATAAACAAAAAACGATAAATAAGTAACTTTTTGTCATACAAAAAACTAATGTTTTGAATACATTTTGTCGATACTACAAGTTATCCCACCAAAAGAATTCCATCAAGTAATACTTTTTAATTGAAAAAAAAAGAATCTTTAAAGAGTCTGATTATTCGGCTAATTCTTCGATAGCCTCATCGTAATCTCGAAATAAATTCAGAAGTTTATTTAACTTTGTTAGGACAAAAACTTCCTCAATCTGTTCGCTCTCATATACTATTGCTAGTTTTTTATTAAGTTTATTTATCTGTCGATTAAGATACACGATTGCGCTTATTCCTGAACTATCTAAGAAGTCCAGATCAATGAAGTTGAATAGGTAGCAATCGAGTGAGTTGGTATCTTGCAGATTCTCTTGTACCATAAGCTTGAACTCCGCGGCGTTGGCGGCTGTTAAATTTTCCCTTGGACGTACTTCCAGTATGCCTTCTTCGAGCTCTAATAATTCAATTTCCATTAGTTCACCTAGTTCTCTACCAACGAATTAGAACACAAGTTCTATCGTCTGAATACGCTTCATTACCTGCAAAATTTTCAACTTCATCATAAAGATTAGCTACTAGGTCATGCGCTGAAAGGGATAGATTGCTACCTAACACAGATTTAAATCTCTCTAACGAAAATTGCTGTTTGTCTATGTTCTGTGGTTCTACAAGACCGTCGGTGTACAATACCAGAAAATCGCCTTTTTGGACAGAAACCTCGCGGAGTTCGTATTCAGAATCTTCAAGAATTCCAATTAACATTCCATCTGCATCCAAGGCGTCAAATGCATTATTTTTACTTCTGTAAAGAAGCGGAAGGTTATGCCCTGCATTGGCAAATTTCAGTAATTCTTTAGATTCATCGTAGTGAAAACAAAACATACTGATAAAGCTTTCTGCTTCTTCAAGGTCAGGAAATAGAATCTCATTTACTTTTTGCAATAATTGAGCAGCGTCCTTAATACGCTTTGACTCGGCCTGAATAACACTGCGGGCCATAGCCATTAAGATAGCTGATGCTGTTCCGTGTCCCGCCACATCAGCAATTACACAACCAAATTTATTAGAATGGTTTTCCTCTAAGAAACCATAATAGTCTCCACCAACCATATTGGATGGAACCAGCTTACACGCAATATCTAGATTATTTATTTTAGGTAACTTACGTGGGAGTAATGAAGCTTGTATTTTGCCTGCAAGTTCTAAATCTTTCTTTAAACTTTCGGTGCGTATTAACTCTTTACGCTGCTGAATTAACGATCGTCGCATAGAATCAAAACTTCGACCGAGTTCACCAAGTTCATCTTCGGATCGTATTGTAACTTCAGTATTAAAGTTTCCTGAAGCCACCTCACCAGCTGCTACCTTTAATTTTGCTATAGGCCCACTTAGCTGAGTAGAAAAAAGATAACTCAGAAATCCCGCTAGCAGCAATACGACGATTCCTAAGAATATAAGCTGTTGTTCTAATCTAACAATTCTTTTTTCAAGGCCAGTTAAACTAGACTGAAGAAACAACTTCATATTCATTGTAGGCATTTTGAAATCGAAAGAAGAGCCCTGCCATTTCTCATTTGATAAATACATCAATTTTGCAGGTTCAATTCGCCGATTTTCCCATGAACTCGCCAAGACCGAATTATTTGCTAATAGACTTACTGGACTTCCTGATTGCTTTGCTAAAAATGCAGCGAATCGATTTTCGAGGGCTTTTCCAACTAAAACGCTACCGCCTATATTTCCATCAAAACTTATCGAATGACATGCCACTAGATAGAGAGTATTGTTAGAAAGTATCAAATCAGCGCCTAATTCCCCTTTTTCTATACTATTTTTTATTATTGGATAGATTGAGGCTTGTGAGTTTTGCTTAGTTTTATAAGAACTCTCAAGTATCTCGGCTGTTGTATTACCATCTGCATCTGTAATCATTATGAGGTCTGCCTGAAGCATGCTCTGTAATTGCGATAGCGTATCCTGAATAGTGATGGGATCAGCCAATTGAATAGACATTTTGAGTGTAGGCTCTTCTGCTATTAACAGTACCAATTTCTGTAGTGATAAGCGCTCTACTTGAAGAAGTGTTTTGATCAAATTTGATTTTTGCTCAAGTTCAATTGAAACATTTTGTTGCCATGCAGAACTTATAGAATTTCTTATCGTTAGCAGCGTCGGAATCAGAGCTGCCATAGTTACAATGAGAAATAATATAAATAGTTTAGTTTTGATGCTTTTCATTGACGATAGATTAAGCTAGAAATTATTCCAAATGCTATTTGAGGGTAATCTTTGATTAGTTCATGTAGTAAAATTTTTTGAATAAATAAGATTTTAGACGTTTCTATTACTCTCAATGTTGCGTTTCGCGGTTGATCAACGAAAAGTGAAGTTTCACCAACACAAGAATTTTCACCGATGATAGCAAGTTGTTTCAGTGAGCCTTCAGTATCAATTCTCTCTACACTAATTTTACCTTCAATTACGAGAAAGAGTTCGTCACCTATATCACCCTCCTCACACAATAAACTATCAGGAGGTAATTGTTCTTCAGTCGCTATCAAAGCAATTAGCATTCTGTCTTTGCCAGATAGTTCACTGAACAAAGGGACATGCTTAAGGACTTCTACTTTTTGCACAGTATTTAACATTGCCACAGTATACAATTTTCTTATTGAAAATTAGACTTATTCAGTTCGACTGTAATTCATTTAAGCAATGAAGGATCATTTCAGAACTAATTAAATCTTTCAATTCAGGTAAAGATTTAACGGTTTCTAAGTAATCTGACTGTTTATGCTTGGCAATCCATTCTAGTGCGCAAGCACGCAGCCATTCATCAGTTCCTAATAGACATTCTTTGATACTTGTTTTGATATCACAGCGAACTATATTTAGGTCTTCTATTTGATGTAATGCCTTTAATCGATGATCTCCTTGATCAACCTCCAAGAAAGGGATTAAAAGATCGCAAATTTCTACTTTGCCAGTGCTAGACAAAAGCTCAATCGCTTCATACTTTCTCTCTGAATGCTTTTCAAAAAGAGCTTTTCTAACTATTTCTAACGAATCCTTATCAAATTCAGAACGAAAGTAAATTAAAAGATAATTACATTGATTTTGTATTTCCTCTTTTACAGAAGCTAGGAATTCAGTTGCCAGATTTTCGGAGTTCTCCAGATTAACTTGGAGCTGAGTTAAGCTGACTAATCGAAGTTTCTCAATTTCTAATATCTTTGCAAGTAGTATTGCTCTTTCTGATAAAGGAAACTCAACAAAAAGATTGAACCAAGATAATCGTGAACTGTAAGACCAATCTTTGGAGAAGAAAAGGTTTTGAAATTGATCCCTAAATTTCTGATTTTTGGCAATTTTTAATGAAATTTGGATCGCTTGATTCCTGACAAGTCTGGATGGTATTCCGTAAAACATAGCTAAACGAGGAATCATGCTTTTGTGACTGGAATAAGACACACCATTTAGTAGTCTTATTTGATCTTCGGGGTTTAATTGAAAAGCATATTTAAGAAGATGCGCACAAGAATTTTCATTAAGACTTAGCTTAAAATAGTGAGTAATATCTGCTATTTCTGGAAGAAGAGTTTTTGGAAAATCTTCTAATTTTTCCATAATTTGAATGATTACATCTTCACGTTCATAAACTATGCAGTAATACAAAGCAGCCTTTACTACTTTCTTATTTTTTAAGTTTCGTTCAAATACTGATAAGATTTGGTCACCCGTCATCGTTTTTGCAAATTCGACACTAATTTTTTCGGGGTAGCTGTCTTGAAATAAATTCCAAAGTGAAGTTCTATCTAAACCTTCGTGATATTTTTTGAAAGCTATCGGATGAGTTAAGAAAATTGTCCATTTTTGCTGATTGGTGGCTTTGTGATACAATTTCTCTAAGTAATTACCTGTATCTGTGGGTATAAAATCTAGATAGTCTAATCCAGATTCTTGCAGTTTAGTTTCTATCTGATGGATTTCTTCTTTATTCAGTTTAAAGTTGTTAACCTTCGATAGCGAATCTTCGTGTTTTACTACATTTAGTAACTGTTCCTGATAATGTAGTTTTAATTTTAGAGCAACGAAAAAATAAGCTACAAATAATATCAATCCCAGTACTGAAAAGATTTGGCTGAAGCCATCGGAAAATAAATTCGTTACTTTTGGACCCAGTTGCACAACTAGAATTAAAGTAATTCCAAACAGTAAATTTACACAGTGAGTCCATGTCCCCTCGAGGAAGCCAAGAATAAACGTTCGTCGCTCTGGAGCTACAGCATTATAAAATAAAATTCTATTTGGAAAGTGGATCACGCTAGTAAGGTAATCTTTGTGAAACATTAAAACTGTGACTATCACAAGGTCCCATCTGGCTAATGAGAAACCTAATATTAAGACAGAAAAGCATGGATAAAATAGGTTGACCCATCCCACTCCGAGCCATGAGGTTAGTCTCGGCGCAAGAAAAATTTGCAGAATTAGGGCAATTCCGTTTGAAATAGCAGCAAACTGACCCAGAAAGGTACTGAGTTTTTCCCCTTCTCCCGCAAAAATTTGTCCTAAGCCTTCATTAAACTGAAAAACCATTAGGCTTCCGGTGCAAATATCAAGAGCAATTAAGGTAGCGAAAAAAATTAAAAATGTATTACTTAAGACCTCACGATAACCAGTTTTTAGATTATGCCAGATACCTAAATTGGTCGATTGTTTACGACGCGATGTAAGACTTTCTTTGAATTGAACTTCTTTTTCAAAAATTATCAGTACGAATCCAGAGGCCAAATAAGCTAAAGCCCATAGGATCAAAACGTTAATTTGACCCATAGATTGAATCAGAGGACCCAGACAGATACCTCCTAAAATTCCCCCAAGTTTTGTTGCAGATAAAATAAGGCCATAAAGCCTTTTTCGCTGTAATGGATTAAGAACTGTTTGACAATAGTTACCAAAATGCATTATGTCCCAACCCAAAAGGACGAAAAATGCGAGGTATTGTAGAAATATACCTAGGTTTATTCCCGCTAAGTAAAGGTCTGCCCTAATCATAAAATTGCAGATTAAAATGACTAGAAAACCAATTATCATATAAAGTCGGCATATGTATTGACTTCCTCTGCGTGCCATCAATACCGGGTATATTGAAGAAAAACAAAGTGCAGCAAAACTGATTCCTACGAATATGTAAGGTAATTTGTCAGCTCCCACCTGTGCTAACAGCATTGATGTTCCTATGGCTATTCCCAAAGATGTACCGAAACATTGTAAAGTTAGGTACGACATCAAATAAAAAACAGTTCGACCCTCTCCTTTTCTTAAACCTAATAACTCAGTCATCTTTGTTTCTTTCATTTGCAAACTGAACTACTTGAGAATTACATAAACCAACCCTGTCACAAAGACTAACTTTCATATTTTTACAGGGCTTATTAACCCATAACCAGCGACGATCACTATCCCACTCAACATAACGATCTTGCTTGCCACACATCGCTTTGATTGACTCATTATCCAGACCACTGCCCTTGTCTCCAGCTCGGATGTAATAACGTATTTTTCGTTTACCTGACAAAGTTCTTATTTTTTTACTGATCCAAGGGTTTTGCTTATCCGGTAGTAGTTTAAGATGCTGCGCTCCACTTAAATCAATCTGAATATTATTTGACTTTCTTTTAAATGCCATAGGACCCGATAAGTTAGCCCAGTATTGCGATTTATATAATGGCAGAATTAAATGTGCTGGTCTGGTAAAAAAGAGTCCAGGAGGTCCAACTCTTATTTGTGGAGAACCTTCATTTTTCCATTCTAGTTCAACTTCATCTAAACGAGAACTAAACTTTGTATTAAAGACAAGGCGTGCAGGTCCTGATTCAAGAATGAATTTTTTAGCACTTCCAAGTTCCATCCACTCTGGTTTTGGTCTGGGAATACTTTGGCTTAATACTCTGACTGGAATTGTCTGGAAGCTACGATTTCCGAAATAATCCCATATCTCGAGTTTTAAGGTATGATCACCCGCATCCATCCATCCATTATTAAAATGTTTTTTTATAAATGGACTTTCTTGAGGATAATCACGATACATTTTATACGTGAATCGAGTTGGTCCAAAACCAGTAAATTCTGATAAATAATGCATGGAACTATGATAATTTCTGGGAAAACGTACTTCATCCATATGAGCTTCAAAAAGTATTTTTTCACCCTTTTTCAAAAGTGCGTAAGGCACATTACAGCGGGCATAATCTGATTTCACTCGATCGTACATTTGTACCGCAATAGCGAGTGGCTCGATAAATACTAATGGCTTATCAATTGACCGACTAAGTTGTTCTGGAGAGACACTTAAACGTACTTTGCCTGTCTCTGGTTGCACAAAATGTATTTTTTCAATCACAGGTGCGAATTTCTCTTTGAACTGGGGCAAGATAATTGAGTCCATACTACTTTGAGACATATTTTTTCGAATTTCAAAATGTAGATGAGGTAGTCCTGCGCCACTTTCGCCACTGAAACCAAGAATTTCTCCTTTGCCAATTGCTAGTTTAATTTTTGGAAAGATATCAAAGAAGCGTTTTTTAGGGATGAGGTTTTGAATAGAATCCGAAAAATCTTCTAAATGGGCATAAACACTAACTCGTCCATCTGAATGTTTGAGATATACTGCTCGACCTTCAGATCGATACTTACTCTTAATTCGCAAAACTATTCCATCTTCTGCAGCGTAAACAGGCCAGCCAGTTGTTTGTTGAGTGGATACATCTATCCCGGCGTGCAAGTGAGGACCGCGAAATTCTCCCGGAGATGCAGTTAGAATGAGAGGAAAAGGAAGAAGGAAATGATTGGAATCAACAGCAGGGCATATACCAATAAATATGAAGAAGGCTGATATTGTGAGATATTTTAATTTATCTCCTTCAAGCAAGACTTACCCTATTACGACCAGTTTGCTTGCTTTTATATAAGGCTCCATCAGCTTTTTCGATAAGTTCTTGAGATGATTTGGCATCATCAGGAAAAGTTGCAACTCCAAAACTCATAGTCACCTTTCGAGGTAGGCCAGACATAGAGTCTAATTTAGTCTCTGCTAATTCGCGTATTCTATTAGCTAAACTAAAAGCACCATCTTTCGATGTTTCAGGTAGAAGTATGGCAAACTCTTCTCCACCAATCCTAGCAACCATATCAATATTGTCTCTAGCTTCCTCTAACATAATTTTGGCAGCCATACGAATCACAGAATCTCCCTGAACGTGCCCATAATGGTCGTTAACTGATTTAAAGTTATCGATGTCAGCGTAAATTATCGAAAAAGTTAACGAGTAGCGCAGTGACTGTTGAACCATATCGATTAAGCGATCCTCAAAGTACTTTTTTATGAAAACTTCAGTCAAACCATCAGTGATAGCCATATTGTAAAGTTGTGAGTTCTCAATGGAGCGCGCGACCAGACTTGCTAACGAAACTAATAAGTTCTGATCATTCTGATCAAAATCTCCCGTTTTTTTATTTAAAACATTTATCACGCCGATAGCTTGATTTTCAATAAGAAGTGGTACGCAGAGGAGATTAAAGATGCGAGTCTCAGAGTCGCTATCCTTGGGCTTGAATAATGGATCCTCAAAACCTTTATTAGAGATGTAAGGTTCTTGTGTTGAGTAAACTCTACCTGCAATTCCTTCACCTAACTGAATACGGACCGTTCCTCGGACTTCTACTTGTTTGCCTCTAACAATTCTTGGCACTAAACCTTTTTCTTTGACGTCTGCGAGTAGTAATGAGCCCCAGCTAGCATCCAAAGCATAAACTGCTTGATCCATCATATATTCAAGAACTTCATTACTATAGCACTTACTATTCATTTTTAATGCGGCATCCATTAATGTCTGAAGTTCGTATACTTTTCGATCCAGAGAGGTATTGGATTCCTTAAGATTATTAATATTGGATTGAATGGTAAAAGCCATTTCGGATAAACTTTCTTTTAGCATTTTCTCTTCCATGAAAGAGTGCTTATTATCAGGAATTTGAAAGTTTCCATGGGTGATTTGTCTAGCTAGTGTAACCATGTCTTGCAGAGGTTGTGTTGCTTGTATCGCCAATACTGAAATTGCTGCAAATCCAAATATGAACGCAGTTATAAAAATACCTAATAAAAGTGCCTGTAAGTCCTCACGGGCAGCATTAATAAAATCTTCTTTAAGACCAACATTAACTACTCCGTAAAAGCGCTTAATTGTTGAGATTTTAATTGGATATATTACCTCAATTATATTTTCTCGTTCCCGTTGTGGAATTATGAATTTAGAATTTTCTGCTTTTCCCGCCTCGAATTCTTTGCGCCAAGTACTTACCGATTTCAAAAAAAAGCGAGTTCCAACTCTGGACGGATCTGTATGAGCTAAACAAATTCCCTCTCGATCCAAAATATAAGCATACTCAACATCTACAGATTCTACACCTCGTTTCAATAAGGCAGGTAGTAATTCAAAATTGTTGGTTAAAATCGGATCCCTTGCTCCTGTGGCAATAGCTCGCGTGATGACTTTAGCATTCTGAAGAATTAATCGTTCCAGCGCTTGATCCTGATTCCAGCCAACTATAAGGGCTGTACATATGGAAATTAATCCAATAAGTACGACAAATCCGAGAGTAATTTTTTGAAAAAAACCAAGATTATTTAACATATCTCACCATTTGCCGTAAAGCCTCATAATTATCTTTTGTTACCTTCTGAAAACCTGTTAGGTTTGGTATTTCATCCAAGGATGAATCACTGGTATCTAAACTAAAGTTTATAAATGCCATTCGTATTGATTCGACCCAGAGGCCTTTATAGTTAGGATGAATCACGATAGGCTCATTGTGAATGAAGGCGGTTTTACCTAGAATTCTAAATTTTTCTGAGTATTGTTTTAACGATTCTTCCTTCAAAATACCATCATAAGCAGCCCCTGCATCAAATTGTTTAGCCAAGATTGAGTATGCTACTGTTGAATGTTTATCCAAGAAGGCGAACTCAGAAAAAGAATCAGTATCTATTCCCTTCGAGCGTAGTAAAGCTAATGGAAAAATATACCCTGAACTAGAAGTTCGCGATACGAAAGCAAATCGTTTTCCTCTCAAATCTTCAAAGGTTTTAATTTCAGTATCTTGGTGAACAAGAATTTGTCCTCTGTAAGAACTTCTACCTGACCATTCTGGACAGACCAATGGTTCGGCCCATTCTTTCTGTTTGGCGAAGAATACAGATCCCAGCCAAGCTAAATGAACTTCCTCTTTTTTTAATGCATCATAAACTTGTTCATAATCTAGGTATAATTTAAACTCCACATCCTCTAAATTGAGAGTTTTTTGAAGATATCTTGCAAGGGGTTCATGCGAAACTAAAACCATTTCTGGTGAATTGTAGGCTACGCGCCCGATGAAAAGTTTACTTGGAACTTTAGTTGGATTAGCTTCTATTTTGAGACAGGCTAGGCTTACGTAGAATATCAAGATAAATAAGAGTCGAGATTCATGACTGTTCATTACAGTCGTGAAGTATATCATTCTTGAAGGCTCAGCATTATGAAACCATTTTCAAAGAAGTTTAGAATCTATCCATTCCAACACTATTATTAACTAGTTGGCCAGTTCTGATACAGACTCTAACGGTAAAAAAAGGTACAAAATAATTGGGATACTCATCTTTATAAGGATGATTTTCTATGTCTTTAATACCAAAATGTGCCCATGCACCTTCTCGTAAAATATTTTCAAATAGCTCTCTGGCAGACTTGCCTTGAATCTCTGATTCCATCTCGAGAAGGGTCAGGACATTTACTGGTAAAATTTCGGCGAAATTATCAAAATCTATACTCACATTTATACCTTTCAAAGTTTGAGCTATAGCAATATGCTTTTTGTTAAATGAAATTTCAAGCTCAATTGTACGTGAGTAAGGAATGACATATCATGTTTATGGTTAACATTATTAAGGAATCGCTATTGATTTTAAGCATTAAAGAAGTTCTCAGTTCGACTTTGAGTGTTATTTGTTCAGGTGATAAGTTTAATGCCATAACTGAAGCTTTGGGTGCGATCTTAAATTTTATTCGGATTCGCGAAAATACAGTTATTCATTTGGTATACGTCGAAAATGGTTACTCAACGGATTTTTTATTTCATAATTTCAAGTTACCTGCAAAGGTCGAGAATAACAAACTGAGCCTGACTTTGGGTTCAGATAATGAAGGTATTGAGCACTTTGAAAGCGATCATGTTCCGTTTGCAGATATTTGTAGAGAGTCAGAAGTAAAGTACCCCTCTTACTTAATCATAAATGGTGTTTTTTATTTTTTTATATGGCATCAACAGGAGTTGATTGCTGCCGCTAAAGTTGAAGATATTGAATGCGATCTAATTGATCCTGAGCTTGCTGAAATGATTGAGGCAATAGCTCAGTTTCTAAGCTTCAGTCTACAAAATTTAAACAACGACTTTAAGTTACTTATACTGAAAAAGCAATTGGAGAAACAGCAGCAAGAAATTATTGAGGATAAACGAACGATTGAGAGACAAAATAAGATTTTGAGATCTCTCATGGAGGCAATGACAAGACTTGATAAAGCAGATCTTGAAGATGTTTTTAATTATTGTCTTATGCAGCTTAAAGGTCTTTTTCCAGAAATGGGTTTTGGTTTAATTATAGATGGTGAGAGAGAAGGAATAGTTCAATGGGCTTGCTTTATTGGTATTTCGGATATAGATCAAGAACTGGCTGTAGATGCTAGCAGTCACTTGAAAGGACCAGCAACCTTAGAGTTTTTACCTGGTGGAGCTGCTAATGATAAAGCCGGATTGTTCTGGAGTGTCCTGCCAATGAAGGGTCAACAAAAGCGTGTTATCGGTAAATTGTTGATCAAAGGATGTGAGCTTCAAACAGAGAGTAAGGATATTATTAGTCTATTTCTAGATCAATTATCAGCTTACACTGAAAACAAACTTTTAATAGGTGAACTTGAACGAATTGCTAACACCGATGGACTAACCGGTACCTTTAATCGTTCCTATTTCACTCGAGAATTAGAGCGTATCATTCAGAATGCAGAGCGTTTTCAAAAACTTCATTTTTCTATCTTTTTAATTGATCTCAACGGACTCAAGCGAGTGAATGATCAATATGGTCACCAACAGGGCGATAACATGATCATTAAGGCTGGTGAAGTACTTCTTAAAATGTGTCGTAAAAGTGATATTGTATGCCGTTTTGGGGGTGACGAGTATGTGGTTTTGTGTCCCTCCACAAATTTTGATCAGGCATCGATACTAAAGGAGAGACTTAGGAAACAAGAGCAAGAGACTTTTTTGAGCTGTGAAGATAGTCAAGGTAATACGGAACTCATACCAATTAGAATAAGTATTGGGTTATGTAGTTCCTCTGAAGGGATTGTTCCCGACAAAGTTCTTGAGACAGCCGATAAAAGAATGTATCAGGACAAAACTAGTTTTTACGAGTCGAATTCGAGGTATCGCTGAGTGGTTTGTATTAGTTAAAAATTAAATCATTCGGATTCTTGAGTAATGTCTTGATGTACTTTGTGTGCCAAGAGTAATCTTTCAAGACACTCTTGTTTGCCCAAACCTTCTGCAAAAACAAACACCTCAGGACCGCTAGTTGCTCCTGTTAATGCTACTCTAAGTGGCATAAACAATGATTTTCCTTTTATTCCCAAATCTTTTTGTGCGGATCGGGTAATACTTCTCAATCCATCAGAACTTAAGGAGTCGAGCCCTTGAAGTTGAGAGACAATAAATCGGAAAAGTCTATTGTTGGATTCTATTTTGAGTATATCAGAGCATTCCTGTCCTCTTAGAGTATCGACGGTAGGTCGACTCAAGAAGAAAGAAAGTAACTCTTTAATGTCTTCTGGTTTATCTATTTGGTTACGAAGTGTTAGAAGCACTTTGTCTAGAACGCTAGAACTCCAAGATTTTAACTTATCTATATTTGCGTAAGGTTTTACTAATTCCAGAAATCGTTGTTCGGGTAAATATTTTTTATGATATTGCGAGTTCATCCAATTAAGTTTTTCCCTATCAAATACCGCTCCTGATTTACTCACTTTCTGTAAACTAAATTCAGAAACTAACTCCTCCAGATTAAAAAACTCACGGTCGCTGCCAGGATTCCAACCAAGAAGAGCTAAAAAATTAATTAGGGTTTCTTCGCAAAACTCCGCTTTGAGAAAATCCTCTACTGCGACATCACCTTGCCTCTTAGATAATTTGCTACGATCAGGATTTAAAATGAGAGGTAGATGGGCAAATGAAGGCGTTTCCCAGCCAAAGGCTTGGTATAACAGTATGTGTTTCGGGGTACTGGTCACCCATTCTTCGCCACGAATTACATGACTTATATCCATATCATGATCGTCTACTACATTTGCAAAGTGATAAGTGGGGAATCCATCTGATTTTATGAGTATTTGGTCATCGATTAGATTCGAGTCGAATTCAAGTTGACCACGAACTAAATCTGTAAAAACGATCTTTTTATCTTGGGGTACTTTCAATCGAATCACGAAATCTTTACCGTCTTTGAGGTTAGCTTGTACGGTTTCAGGACTCAAGTCGCGACAATGTTTATCGTACCCTTGAGGTAAGTTTTGTGCTTGTTGTTCTTCTCTAAGTCGAGTTAACCTCTCTGGGGCACAAAAACAGTAATATGCATGGCCACTATCTAACAGCTGTTTAACCTTGTTGGCATATAATTGTAATCGTTTACTCTGAAAATAGGGTCCGTTAGAACCATCTCGATATGGACCCTCATCATGCGGCATACCAAGTTGACTCATTACAGATATAAGGTTTTCTACAGCTCCATCCACTTTACGAGTTTGATCTGTATCTTCTATGCGGAGTATATAGGTTCCGTCATGTTGTTTTGCGAACAGATAGTTGTAAAGAGCAGTTCTTACTGAACCTAAGTGGACATATCCTGTGGGAGACGGAGCAAAACGGGTGCGAGTAGGCTTCGTAGATTTCATAGTTTTCCTGTTAACACACAGGCTGATACTACCGAGTAACAGCCCAAAAGCTTTAGATTGCTACTAATTAGGACTTTGGAGCCGCGGCAATGACCTCTTTACTAGCTTGGTCAGCATAACTAGCAAAGTTCTTTTCAAATAAATCTGCGAGCTTCTTTGCAGTTTTAGTAAAAGACGATTTATCACTCCAAGTATTCACCGGATTCAGTACTTCGGAAGGTACTCCTTGGCAACTCGTTGGGAAACTTAAACCAAATATATCGGTTTCATACTGGACGTCACTCAAGTTGTTGCCGAGAATAGCGTCGATGATGGCTCTTGTGTACTTGAGATTGAATCTTTCGCCAACACCATAAGCACCTCCAGACCAGCCTGTATTGACCAGCCATACTTTAGTATTATTTTTCTTGATCAAATTAGACAAAAGTTGAGCATATTTCATCGGGTGCCACACCATAAATGCTGCTCCGAAGCATGCAGAGAAAGTGGCTTGTGGTTCAGTTACACCCATTTCAGTACCGGCAACTTTTGCTGTGTAGCCAGAAATGAAGTGGTACATAGCCTGCTCTGGAGTGAGTCTCGATACTGGCGGCAGCACACCAAAAGCATCACAAGTTAGAAATATTACATTGTTAGGTTGTGCGCCCATACATGGAATTTTTGCATTTTCAATAAAGTCTATAGGATAGGAAACTCTCGTATTTTCAGTTTTTGAGGTATCACTGTAATCGACAACTTTTGACTTCGAGTCAAAACCCACATTTTCTAAAATTGAGCCAAATCGGATAGCATCCCAGATTTCTGGTTCTTTATCGCGACTCAAATCAACTGTTTTGGCATAGCAACCGCCCTCAAAATTAAATACTCCATTTTCAGTCCATCCATGTTCATCATCACCAATTAGTTTTCTCTTTGGGTCAGCTGATAAAGTTGTTTTACCAGTTCCGGACAAACCAAAAAACAGGGCTACATCACCATCAGAGCCTTCGTTTGCTGAGCAATGCATTGGTAGTGATTCTCGTAATGGAAGCAAATAGTTTAGTATGGTGAAAACGCCTTTTTTCATTTCACCTGCGTACTGAGTACCCAATATTACAAATTCTTTATCCTTTATGTTTAAGTTCACTGAAGTCTTGGAACTTACACCTTCCACCAGAGAACTAGCATTACATTGCCCAGCATTATAAATAACCCAGTCAGGTTCGAACTTTTCAAGTTCAGCTTCGTTAGGGCGAATTAACATATTGTGCATGAATAGTGCATGATAAGCCCTTGCACAAATCACACGAACTTTAATTCTATAATCGGGGTCCCAGCCAGCATAGCCATCAAGTACGAAAACTCTTTCTTTTGAGTCTAGCCAGTTAATCGCAATATCTTTATTCAATTCGAAGCTATCTTCACTAATCGGGATATTAACATCGCCCCACCAAATGTTCTCTCGACTTGATTCCTCGTCTACGAGTCGCTTGTCTTTGGGGCTGCGCCCTGTTTTCTCGCCAGAGTTAATAAGAAGGGCTCCGCTTGATGCGATTTCGCCATTCTCTAATTTTATTGCTATCTCGTAGGCATTAGATGGAGACAGATTTCTGAATACTTGAGGTTGTTTAATGCCATACTGATCTAGGTTGATTGTTTTCAATGAGTCCTCCAAAGAGTTGATTTGTTCCCTTAATGGGCTAGTACTAGGGAATTCGACCGAAACCCCTATTGTATTACAAGCCAACGTCAATTAATAGGTTTGGACTATTTTTTTATGTATCTCTTACCGACTACATAGTGTAGTCTAGCTTTGTTACCAAAGGATACTCAAATGACTCAAGTCAAGCGTCCGTTAGTCGTTAAGCAATTGGCCCGAGGACAGAAATTAGATTTCTCTATTGAAACATTAGGAGAGCCTAAATACGATAGTCCGTTCACAGCTCAGGGTCGTAATTTTGTAAGTGATCAATCAGAAATTTCTTACTTTCATATGCTTGATGGGATGCAAGCCTATCGAAACGAGTTTGGAGACCCTCTTCCTGCTTTTGAACTGGCTGGTCCTCGTGAAAAAATATTTTTTAATCCAAGCGAAACCACTGCGGCCATAGTTACCTGTGGGGGGCTTTGCCCAGGATTAAATAATGTAATTAGAGCAATTACTTTTACCCTAAACTTGTATGGAGTTAATAACGTACTTGGCATCAATTATGGTTACGCAGGATTAATCCCAGGAAATCGACTGAACTTCACAATATTAAATGGGTATTCTATATCAAAAATTCATACGCAGGGCGGGACAGTAATCGGTAGTAGTCGAGGGCCACAGAATGTCAGAGAGATGGTTGAGACACTCAAACGAAACAACATTGATATGCTTTTCACAATTGGGGGCGATGGTACTCAAAAAGGAGCTATGTCAATCGTTGAAGAGATTAAGAGGCAGGGACTTCAAATCTCGGTAGTGGGTGTACCAAAAACAATTGATAATGATCTTAATTTTTTAGAAAAGACTTTCGGTTTCGAAACTGCTGTAGAGGCAGCTAGAGAGTCTGTTAACAGGATTCATGCTGAGGCCCTCTCATGCATTAATGGTATTGGTATCTTAAAATTGATGGGTCGTGATTCGGGCTACATAGCTGCTCAAGCTACTTTAGCATCGACTGACATTAATATTTGTTTAGTACCTGAAATTGATTTTGATTTAGATGGTAAGAACGGATTGTATGAATCGATTATTAGACGATTAAATCACAAGGGACATTGTGTCATAGCTGTGGCTGAAGGTGCTGGTCAAAGACACTTAGAATCAACTGGTGAGACAGATGCATCAGGTAATACTAAATATGGTGATATTGGAAAATTCCTACATCAGCAAATAAGCAAATATTTTAGTCATCATGCGTTAAAACCCACTATTAAATATGTCGACCCCAGCTATTTGATTCGTTCACTACCGGCCAGCGCTAACGATGCCGTTTTCTGTCTTCGTTTGGGACAGGCTGCAGTGCATGCAGCCATGGCTGGTAAAACTGCTATGGTTACTGGATACTGGAGTCGAATATTCACTCATGTACCAATGAGTTACACAGTATCTGCTCGCAAGCGGATTCATCCTGAATCATTATTTTGGCAGTCTGTATTGGAGGTCACCCGCCAGCCAAAGGACATGACCAATCATGATACGGAGACACCTGCGCCCTAGTTCATATTAATTAACAACGGGCTTGAAATCCCCTTCGCTAGTAATACTTAATTCGACAGACAGGTGATCTTCTTCAATTAACTCGTGGTCGAGACTTATTTGCCTGAAGTGGCTTTCGGCAATGTCTTTAGCAGTCTGTGCAGAGTCTGCGTCCATCCACATATTAAGATAAAGCAGTTCTTGCGGGTTATTTTCTGAACTTAATATGATTCCTGATATAAAACCATGACTGTTACGCAGTCGGTCATTTAATTCCTCAACCGCAATCAAAAATAACTTAGATGATGAGGACTTCAATTTAAACATTAGCATTCTCATATGAACAAGGATAACATGATATGTATTCTAGCTTGATTTAATAC